>NZ_JBHJQP010000269.1:0-7185 GCF_042262625.1 Streptomyces sp. NPDC056347
GCCCCGGCATTGCAGCTGCCGGGGCCGGGCCGTTTCGCATCGTACGGGCCGCTGATCTCGCGTCGAAGGCTGTGACCCGGCGCCTACCAGCTGTCGTGCGAGTCCGACCGCACGGTCGGCAGACTGAGCTTGATGGCTGCGAGGTGCTCCGCAGGGTCTGGAATCTCTGCGACCGACCTCGTCAGATCCTCCACGGAATGCTGGAGAACAATCGGCAAACCAGCAGCCTCTACCTCTTCCGTGCTGGAGAGGCGGAACCCGCACAGTCCGCACAGGAGGCTTTCGGTCTTCAGTTCCAAGTCGAACAGCAGGGAGCCCCCGTCTACGGCCAGGAACAGAGCGGCTGCCTCCCGGCCGCAGGCAGGACACTGGCTCAGGGTCTGGAACAGCGCCCTTTCCGGGCTCACCTCGACCACGGTCAGACCGCGTTCGCTCACCGCTTGCTCAACGCCATCGACTGCTCCCTCGGGGAGGTCAGCGAAGCGCGTCCTGAACCGGTGCCGGGCCTGGTTCATCCTCAGGCGCACGTCCTTCTGCAGGCGGCCCGCCCGGTCGTCCTGGATCACTCGGACTGCGTCCGACCAGGACCCCCAGAAGGAGCCGCGGTCCTGCCCCAGGTGCTGCAAGAGCTTGTCCACCGTCGCGACGAAGGTCGCGAGGTAGTCGTCCACATTGTCTGTTCCGAGGTGAGCGACACCGTTGCGTAGCTCAATCAGACCGTCCAGGTCGTCAGCTTCGCTGCTGGATTTCTGTTTCTGCGGGAGGACGTCCATCTTCCGCAGCCGTCCGATCGCCGTCGACGCGCCGATGGTCCTCAGGCGGGTCGGCGGTGTGGACAGCGCTCCAGCGAAGTGAAGCAGCATGTCGTCCCTGCCGTTCACCTCGGTGAGCAGGGTGAGATGAACGCGGGCCAAAACCGCCTTCGCCAGGCGCTCCACACTGACGCCGGCATGCAACAAGAAGACCTCCTGGTCCTCCTCGGCATGGGCTTCCATCGCCAGGCGGGCAAAGCGCCTGGCTCCTTCGTAGAGGCGATCGAACGTGACCGGCGAGTCCATGCCGGGACCATACCGGCGGCTCAACGGCACGGCCGGTGAATTACCCCGAGGACGTCCCCACCCCTGGTGAGTTGTGAGGTCTATGAGGCTCACAGCCCGTTTCCCCAGCTGGATGGGGTGGGCTGTGAGGTCGCGTGACTGTGAGGAAGTACGTGACAGCCCGTTTCCACAGCTGGGTTCACCCTGTCTTCCACGTCACCCAAGGTGCCGCGCCGCCCCTCCTGCGGGTGAATCCCTGGCCCGCGGTTACCTCCAACTACTCCCTGCGGGTGACGCCGTGTCAGTCCCGCTCTCTACCGTCCGAACCGTGACATCCGCGCCTGGTGGCGCCCGACGAAACGGCGGTGATCCGCATGTCCCTGGTCGACGGGCTACGAAGCCCCCACACCCCGCTGCGCCGGTTCCTGGACCGAGAACTGTCCGCCGGTGCGCGGCCGTTGCGTGACAGCTACCGCGCTCAGCACCGCGCCCATCACGTCCTGATCCCGCCGCCAGGCGTCGGCACCGAGGCCGGCACCGTCGGTACAGCGATCGACCAGCGGCTGCGCCTGGCATTCACCGCGGCCGCGCCCGTCGACGACGCCTCCCTGATCGGGATCGACCTGTCGGGCGGGATCGGCGGCCGCGGCGCCGGCCTTCGGATGCGCGCCGCCGGAAACGAGCTCGCGGTGCGCCTGACCGAGACGGTGCGCCGCCTGGACCTCGACAACAGGAACCAGCCGATCGACCACGGCCAGGACGAAGAGGAGGGTCTGGCCCGCATGCTCATCGCAGCGGCCTGGTTCCAGGTACTTGCCCGCACTCCGATCGGCTTCGCCTTCACCCCGCTGGCCAAGGCCGCCCTCGATGACCCCGGCGCATTCACGTTCACGCGGCTGCTGGAGCTCCCGGACCGCGACCTGGTGGCCGACGTCACCAACCAGCTCCACGCAGCCGCCCACGGCCCCCTGGAGGTTCTGCGCGCCCGCACCAGGCCCGATGACTGCGTCGGTGGGCCGACGTTCGCCGGCGCCCAGATCACTGCCGACGCCGACCTCGTCGTCGACGGCCTGCTCCTCGACTTCAAGAGCGCCCGCCGCCCGCTGACGGAGATGTCGCAGCGCACGGCGTGGCAGCTGACCGGCTACCTGCTGCTCGATGCCGCCGACCGGTACCGGATCGACACGGTCGGTCTCTACCTGTCCCGCTCCGGGGTTCTCACGTCCTGGGCCGTCGAGGACTTCCTCGCCCTGCTGGGTGCCTGCCGCCGCGACCTCACTGAGCTGCGCGGCGTGTTCGGGGAACTTCTCGCGGGATGCCGGGGCCAGGCCGACGCCCGGTACTTTGGCACGGAGGATGAGGCCGAGCGCGTCCGGCAGCTGCTGGAGCGTCTGGCGCCTGCGGCTGAGCCCGGCTGCTGCCCGGTGTGCACCCAGCCGCTGCCCGAAACCACCCGCAGACCCCGCAAGTTCTGCACCGCCTGGTGCCGCGACCGGGACAAGGTCCTGCGCCGCCGCAGACTGATGCCCGACAGCCTTCGCCCGCTACTCCTTGCCCCTCGCGAGCAGCGCCTGGACCTCCCAGGCGACGCGGAGGTTGTGAGCCTCAGAACCCGAATCCTCAGGTAGACGGCACACGGTGTGAGGGGTCGGTGCTGGGCAGGCGGCTGGCGAACTGCCACCTCTACGTCAGCCCTCTGAGGTGCCCATGGTCTCGAAGGTCTCGCGCATCAACTGGTCCATGGTTCCCGGCTTGTCGACCACGGAGTCGAAGAGGTCCGCGAGCAGCCACAGCACGAAGCCGTGGACCATGGCCTCCTTCGGCTCGATCGTTCCGAACCGGTCGCGCCAGGCCACAGTGTCCATGCCCATGGCGGCGGCCATGAGGACTCCGGTCACCATCGGCACCTGCTCCGGGTCGGCCATCTCGAAGGAGGGCAGCCGGCGGATCACGGCAGGAATGAGGTCGTTCAGCGGATCGAGCTGCTCCCCGCCCCCGGGCGGCTCAGCGATCAGGTACCCGGTCAGCACCCCCACCAGGAACACCGTGCCCCGCGAGACCTCCTCACGCCCGACGGAGTCCATCGCGGCCTTCACCCGCTGCTGCGCCTCCTGGCGCTCCTTGGCGGTTGTCCGCTTCTCCAGGACCCGGTAGGTGTCCCACGCCGCACGGACCGCCTCATCCACCACTACGCCGTCGCTGCTCATGAGGGCGACCGTAGGCGAGACAACTTGATCCGCGAAGACCGGCACCGGTGTCACGCACAGCCCCGCCCTGTAAGGTCTGTAAGCCTCACAGGGCGTTTCCCCAGGTGAACGCGCTGAGCTGTGAGCGTGTGAGGCTGTGAGACAGGGCTCGCGCCGGTGCTTCCGCGCGCTCTGTTCGGATCCGGCGCCGCGGAGGACGATGGAGTCATGGGCGAGCACAACGAGGACCAGGACGATGTCGCCGAACTGGCGCGGCCGACGCTGACCACGACGCAGGCCCGCGAGATGACGGCCGGTCTGCGTGAGGCGATGGACGACATCCGGCGCTCCGTGGCGGTCCTCGCCGCACGGGTCCGCGACGCGCACGCCGCCCGCGTCTGGCTGCCCCTCGGGCACAGCAGCTGGGAGTCGTACTGCGCCGCGGAGTTCGGCATCAGCCGCGCTCAGGCGTACCGGCTGCTCGACGTCGCCCGCTCCCTCACCGCGATTCACGACGCCGTCGCCGCCGGCCCCGGGACGTCTCGCACGCGAGACAGCGAGCCGGCCGCCGCGGACGCGCTCGACTACGGCCTGTCCCAGCGGGCCCTGATCGCCGTCTCCGGCCGTACGGACACCGTCGCGGAGATCATCACCCGCCGACTCGCCGCGCTCGCCCACAGCGGCCTCCAGGCCCTCGACGACCCCACGGTGCGCGCCGTGGTCCGCCAGGCCGTCCGCGACGTCCGCACCGCCCCGCCCCCGGCGCCCGCCGATCCGCCGGCGGACCCGACCATTGCCGCGCTGCGCCGTGCCGTCGACGACCTTGCCGCCAGCACCCACGCGATCGGGGAGCTGATGCTCGAAGTCGCCCCGGCCTACCTCTCCGACGCCGAGGCGGCGACCGGCGCCCTGGCGCTGCTGTGCGACCAGATCGGCGAGCCCCTCGAACACGGCCTCGCCGCCCGCCGTTACGCGATGTCCGGCGACCGCCGCGCCCTGCACTGCACCGTCCTGTAGAGCACCGTTCCCGGCCGCTCCTGTGTGGCACACAGCCCGTTTCCCCAGGTGGGCGAGGCGCGTGTGAGGGGGTGAGGTGTGAGGCGAGGGCCTGCGCCGACGGGGTGCCGCTGCTCCTGGCCGTGCTGCTCGCCGTGGTGTGCAGCAGGTTGCTACCCGGCGGGCAGCAGCCGTCGTGACTGGAGTGCTGCTCGTGGTCCTGGTGGTTGGTCCTCGGGTTGCAGCAGGGCGGTGTCGCGGGTGCAGCGCAGCATTTACATGGGCAGGCGGCCCACCGGGCGCCGGCTGGTAGAGGCCGGCCCCGGCCGGTGCAGCACCGCCAGCTGCTGCACGCTGCTCGGACCCTGCTGCTACCAGCCGGCGCCCGCTGCTCCAGGGGCAGGCAGCAGGTCCACGTGCCGTCCCGGCGGCTGCATAACAGCGCAGATCTGCAATGTTCGGCAGGAGATCCATGCACGGCTGCTGCATACAGCGCCCGCGCCCCGAGGGGCCGCCGTTTGTTCTGGAGGAGCAGAACAAGCCGGTTTACCTGGTGCTACCGCGCGCCTCGCTGCTCACGGCGGGCGACGGCGGCGGAGGGGCTGGCGTTTGTTCTGCTCTCCCAGAACAAACCGGTTTACGTAGTGCTACCGGCTTGATCGCGGGCGGGCATGAAGAAGGCGCCGCACCCGGAGGTGCAGCGCCTATGTGTCTTCGCGGGGCCAGGAGGCCGCTGGAGGGCCGTTCAGGGTCCTCGGTGGGGCCGTTCAGCCGGTGGCGGCCAGGTTGGCCATCTGGGCGGCGAACCGGGCCCGTCGCTGCTCGGTGAAGCGGCCGGGCTCGGCAGCCTTGATCTCGGGGACCTTCATGACGGGAGAGGAGACCGCGCCGCCGGTCAGCAGCGGATGGAGCTGGTAGAGCCCGTCTTCCAGGCTCCAGGCGAGTCCGCACTCGCGGAGCTCCTTGAAGCCGCGGTTCACGGTTGGCTTGCTGGCGCCCAGCTCACGCGCCATCTCGTTCTGGCTGATCGAGGCGGTGCCGGTCTCCGGGTCGCTGAGGTACAGCAGCTCGTCCAGGACGCGGCGGCCAGCGGTGGAGACGTCGACCAGGGCCAGGAGGCGCAGGACGGCACGGGGAATCGTGACGGGGGCCTCTGTGGGAGGGCTGGGGACGTAAGAGCTGCTCACGGAGCCTCACCACTTCCGATCCGGTTGACGTGTAACGAGGATATGCCGCGCGCGGTCATGCGCTCGCCTTGCGCACGGGCCGACGCTGCCGGAGCGTGACGACCTTCTCCTTGCGGCGGGCCGACTCGGCGGCCTTCTTCTCCGCCTCGCGGGCCTGGCGCCACTCGGTGGGATAGTCGGAGTGCGGGATGATGCAGGCCGGGCCCTCCGCGCTGTTCCACAGCGCCTGCCACTTCTCCTGCTCGCCGGAGGTGCCGGCCACCGTGAGCCACGGGTTCAGCTGGAGGATCCCGCGCTTGGCGGTGCGCATCCAGCCGATGTGCGCGAAGAACTGCGACGCCTCGTTCACCGAGGCCGCCGACAGGTTGCACCGGGCCTGGAGGTCACGCTGGTTCGTCTTCACGAAGCCGCGGGCGGCGGCCCGAAGGTTGTCGTCGGCGCGGTTCGCGTTCTGCAGCGCCACGAGCTTGCACCAGACCTGGAACCAGCTCCCGGGCATCTTCAGGCTGCCGAGAACGTCCATCAGCAGCCGGGCGTCCAGCACATAGCCGCTGCACTCCGCGCTCGCGGCGAACTCGCGGCCCTTGATCTTCTCGACGCCCAGGATCAAGCCGCCCTTGCCGTCCGACCGCGCGACAACGCGCTCGCCGGGGCGGACGATCGGCAGCTGTTCCATCAGCACAGTCCTCCAGAGATGATCAACACTTCGGGGAGCACGGTAGCACTAGGTAAACCGGCTTGTTCTGGAGGGGCAGAACAAACGGTGCCTCACGGTCACCTGATGCCCCGTCAGCTTTGGGGGGTGTTTGTTCTGGAGATCCAGAACACCCAGGACGCGTTTGTTCTGGAAACCTAGAACAAACGGTTTCGCATCACCGCAGGTCAGAGCCGGTTTCGGCGCGGAACGCTCTTATGTGTCACTAGAACCCGGCTGCCACACGAACCCCCGCCGACACGCCGCGCGGTGCGCGGCGCAAGCAGCTGGCAGCAGTGGGCGTGTCACCGTCGACAACCACCGGATCGGGGAGGCCGGCCCCCGGTGGCTGAGCTCGCTTCGCGTGCGGCACCGCGCCTCGGTGCGGGTCGTGGACAGCACCAGCGGTTCTGAGTCTCGGGGGGTACCGGCCGTGACGCTCAAAAGCACGGAAGCGTGGCTAGTGCCGGTGGACGGTTCCGCCGCCCGGCCCCGGGGGGCCGGGCGGCTCCGGTACCTCCGCACGTCGAATTTCGACGCTCGCATATTGGGGCTTCCGTTCTGTGGCTGGGCAATTAACGGCCGCGCAATTTCAAATTCTGCCTGGCAATTTTTTGCCGGGGTTGAGGGTGATGCAGCCAGGACCCAAACGCTACACAGTTGGCCAGCGTGATGCATCACTCCGATAGTGGGTTCGCTCACCCGGGTGATGCGGTGGCGGATTCTGCACCACCTGGAGGGTCGAGCGTGTATGCTGACGGGGTATTGGTGAACGTGAGCGGCCGGTCGAGGGTGGGGGGAGGGGTTCGGGTGGAGCGCAGCGAAGCCCGTCACTGCGGTAGGGCCGGCACCCCGTCAGGCCGACGGTCCGTCACTCTCGTTGCGGGGGTAGTGACTGGGATTCCCAAGCCCTACACAGGCCCGCGCGTGATACACCTCTCCTCGTAGCCAGCCCAGGCACCCGCGCAAGCGCGGGTGCCCACAATTCGCGCTTGCGCGAATTGTATTCCGTTAGGAATTCCGTAAACGGAATTCCATTCCGGCGCTTGCGCCGGAATCCGAATTGCGCTTGCGCAATTCGCGCT
>NZ_JBHJQP010000270.1:0-7148 GCF_042262625.1 Streptomyces sp. NPDC056347
GGTCCCGTCTCTCCGGACCACCGGGGGCGGCGCGATGCCCGACCCGGCCGGCTACTTCAGGTACACGATCCCGTCGGTGGTGACCGTCGGGCGGCCCGAGGTCGCCACGACGACGATCCTGACGGTGTGCTTGGCACTGGACGACCAGCTCTTCGTCCACAGCGCGTCGCGGTACTTGGTGGTGGCGGACTTCAGGTCCACCGTGGACACCTTCGTCCCGTCCACGTACACGTACACCTGGCCCGACGTGGCGGCCCGCGAGGCCACCAGGGCGACCGAACGCCCGGTGAACGTCCAGCTCAGGCCCGCCCCCTTCGAGGAGCTGGAGTACGACTTGCCGCCCAGGTAGCTGGACGACGACTTGGCCGTCCACTTACCGGTCTTCGTGGCGGCGGTCTCCTGCATGATCACCGGCGTACCGGCGACCGACGCGGAGGCGGTGTTGCCCGCCAGGTCGTACGCCTTCATGGACCAGGTGGTCGCCGCGCCCGACTTCGCGGTGTGCGCGGCACTGGTGACCGTCGGGCCGTACGTCCTGGCGACCGGCGCGGTGAGCCGGACCTCCTTGAGCGCGGCGGTGTCGGCGGCCTTCCACTTCAGGGTGAGCGGCACGGCGGCGGTGTTCACGGTGCCGGTGCGCAGCGCCAGGCCCGGCTTGGCGGGGAACGTCGGGGCGGTCTTCTCGGCGATCACGGTGGCCGCCGCGGAGGTGGTGGTCTTCCCCGACCGGTGGGTGGCGCGGACCTGGACCTTGTGCGTGCCGAGCGCCAGGGTGGCGGCCGCGGAGGTGGCGGTGCCCGCGGTGGTGGCGACGGGCTTCCCGTCGACCAGCAGCTCGTACTTGCCGATGAACACGTTCGGGGTGCTCGCCGACCAGCCGACGGTCACCGCGGACTTGGTGTAGTACGTGGTGCCCGAGAGCCCGGCGCCGGTGACCGACTTGATCGCGAGACCGGTGACGGGGCCCGCGGCGAGCGCCCGGACCGTGCCCAGCTGCCCGTACAGCGCGGTGCCGGGGCACTGGGTGTTGAAGCCGTCGCGGTGCCCGGAGATCTGGTTGAAGGAGTACTTCGTGCCGGAGGTGAACGCCTTGCCGAAGTAGTTCTTCCCGGCGGCGCCCGCGGTGAGCGTGGTGGTGCCCGCCGGATCGCCCTTGTACTGGCCGAGCTTCCACGCGGCGACCCGGGCCACCGCCGTGGTCACCGCGGCGGGCGCGGTCGCGTCGGTGTACGTGCCGATCACCGCGATCCCGGCCGACTCACGGTTGAAGCCGAAGGTGTGCGCGCCGAGCACCGGCCGGTCCACGCCGCCCTTGCGGCCCTCGAAGACGGTGCCGCACTTGTCGACGAGGAAGTTGTAGCCGATGTCCTTCCAGCCCTCGCTCCTGACGTGGTACGCGTACAGGCTGCGCACGATCGCCGGGGACTCCGCGCAGGTGTAGGTGCTGCTTCCGGCGGTGTGGTGGACGAAGACGGCCTTGACGCCGTCCAGGTACTCCGGCGCCTCCGGGCTGATCGACTCGTCGGCGCCCCAGCCGGCCCGCGAGGTGATCGGCGGCTTCGGCACGCTCGACGAGGGTGCGGGCGGCGGCGTCGCGGCGGGGGAGGAGCCGGAGGGGTCCGGGCCCGCCGGGGTGGTGGGCGGGTCGGTGACGGGCCCGGTCGGGGGCGGGGTGTCGTCCGACGCGGGCGGGGTGGGCTCCCCGGGTGCCGGGGTGGCCCCGTCCGGGGCGGCCGGTTCGGTGGTGTCCGGTGCGGTGGGCTCGGTGGTGGGCCCGGCGGGCGGGTCCTCGGCGGGGAGGCGGGCGGGCGGAGCGGCCGGTGGACCGGCGGGCAGATCGGCGGCGTACGCGGCCGGTTCGGCGGCGAGCGAGGGGCCGCGGCCCGGGTCCACGGTGTCCAGCCGGAGCCCGGCGGGCAGCTTGGCGGAGACCTTGCCGCCCGCGTTGATCCGTACCTCGACCCCGTCGGAGGGGCCCACCCAGCGGGGCTCGGTGCTGCCCCGGGTGCCGGAGCGGCCGGTCTCCGTACGGCCGTCGAGGTCGGTCTCCAGCGCCGTCCAGGGCGTCCAGTTCCCGCCGGCGACGGACCGGGTCCGGACCTCGACGGCACCGGTCACCCGGGCCGCGGGGTCGGTCCAGGTGACGCCCAGCATGCTGAACGGTGCGGTGTCCCGCCTGCCGAGCGCCGCGGACGTACCGCCCGCGCCGAGCTTCAGCGAGGTGGCGCGCACATCGGCCTTCGCCGGGCCGGACTTCGCCCCGGTGTCCACCGAGGAGTTGCCCGTCACCCCCTCGAAGACCAGGACACCGGCAACGGCCGAGGCCGCGGCGGCGGCGGTGATCCGGACTCGCCGGCTCGCCAGGAGGCGTCTCCTCCGCACCGCTCCGTGCTTCTTCGCTCTCAAGTCGTACCCCCAGGGAACGTCGTCTCTTCACAGCCGCTGCGGCCGCGACGGCGAGCACCGGCCGACGACGACCTGGTGGGGGGTACGCATGCTCCCGCGCCTGCACAGCGGAGCCACAGCTTCGCATGCCCGTACGACGGCCCGGACGGCCCCCCGCCCGAGGCGTAGCCTGACTGCCGTGAATCCCGCACCGCGCGTCCTGGCCGTACTCGACGAACTGATCCACGGCGCGACCCCCGAGCAACGCGGCGCGATCTGGCAACTCGCCGAACAGGGACGCGAACTGGACGCCAACCTGGTGCGCCTGCCGCCCGGCGCCGAGGTCGGTACGCACCGGGAGGACGTGCTGGACGTCCTCCTCGTCGTCCTCGACGGCGACGGCAGGCTCGACGCGGGCGACGAGTCCCTGGGCCTGACCCCCTCCACGGTGCTCTGGCTGCCGAAGACCTCCCGCCGCGCGCTCACCGCGGGCCCGGACGGCCTCGCCTACCTGACCGTCCACCGCCGCCGCCCGGGCCTCACGATCAAGCCCGCACCCACCTCGTACGAGGGCGGCGAACCCCCGTGCCTGCTCGACCTCGTCTGCTCGTCCTGCAACCACCTCTCGCAGGACCCCGAACCCCTCTTCTGCAGCCGCTGCGGCGACCGCTTCGCGTAGTTCCGCGCCCCGAGGTCCGCCCGGCAGGGACTTCGAGGCACGGTCGTGCAGAGGGTTCCTCCGCCGGGTGTGATCGGCGTGACGGTCCGGCCTGTCGCGATGCCGTTACGTTGGGGTCATGATGATCAGGGGGACAGGCGGACGGTGGCTGCTGCTCACCGCACTGGGCGCTTCAGCGGTACTCGTCCCGGGGTGTGCGAACTCGGTCGACAGCACGGAACTGCCCGGCACGTACCGCAACGACGCAGCCGGCAGCGAGATCCGGATCGGGTCCGACGGGACGTTCTCCGCCACTGACGTGTCGGCGGACTTCACCTCCGGCTCCGCCGACTTCAGCGGCCGATGGGAGTTCGTCGACAGCGACTCGTCCAGCGACTTCATCTACCTGACGGTCGACGACGGCGGACTCGGCGACACCGGCGGAGTCCAGCTCTACCCGAGAGGCCGAGGAACGCTGGAGTTCCGCACCCCGGACGAGCCGCCGCCCCTGGTGCTCACCAAGGTGGCCGCACCGTAAATCCTGTGTGGTGGCCGACGGCGGGCTTCCTGAGGGTTCCTTCATGACTCCCTCATGGGCCGAAGGTGGTCGGCATCAGATCCCGACGTTCGAACAGCCCGGGCACCTCGTCCGGATGCCGATCGAGGAGATCCGCCAACTCCTCCCGGCCCACGATGGGATGGCTCGTGTCGGGCCGGTCCGTCAACGCCAGCCCGGGGCGGCACAGTCTCGTCCCGTCGTGTGCCTTGTAGAAGCTGTACGGGAATCCGCGGCGTCGCAGTTCGAGGGTCATCTGCCAATCGGGCTCCGCGGAGACGGAAACCCGGGTTCCGCTCTCTTGGATCCGTGGCACGAGTGTCCGGTACGAGGAGTCGGACAACGGATTTCCTCGAACATCCAGCCGGCGCAGATGCGGACACGAGAGAAGAGGCGACAGGTCCTCGATCCAGTTCATCCCTGCCATGAGTCGCCTCAGCGAGGGAAAGTTCTCAACCCCTGCAAGGCTTTCGAGGTTGCTGACCTGTACGACGAGGGTTACCAATTCCGGAAGGATACCCAACTGGCTGATGTCGACCGGGTCGCAGCCAATTAGTTGAAGAATTTCCAGATTCTGGCAGACCGACAAATCCTCCAGGGTTCGGGCATAGGAGACCTCGAGATAGGTGAGCGACTGCAACAATTCGAGTGAGAAGGGTTCCGACTGTCCGGTCTCTTGATTTATTGCCTGTGCTACGGAGGGATCCATGTCCGCGAAGCCTCACTAGGTTATCTTCTCTATTTTTCTTCTTACCTGTTCGAAATCTTTGAGGATTGCTTCATAATTCTTTCGCTGTTCCTGGGCCAGCTTCTGCACGCTCCAGGACGCGTACTGGCTCGGCGCTATCCAGTAACGGGCGCCCACCGCGCCTTCCAGGACATCCGAGGGGATACCCAGGGTCCTGCCCGACCAGATGAGTCCGTCCGCGCCGTCTTCACCCTCTATCTCTTCGAGAATCTTGTCCAGGCAGGCGAGTGCGCCCTCATGCATGCTTTCCCGGAATATTTCCCTGAGTCGCTTGTGAAAATCGTCGGTGCCATTCGTGAAGGTCGATTTGTCTTCGTCGTTCTCGTAGAACGTCCCCACGTGGCCGCCGGGTGGGGAAGCGGGGCCCTCGGGGCGCTTCCAGATGACGAAATTGGTTCGCGAGCGCAGTTCATGGTGGAGGCGGAGCCAACGTAATCCTTCAGCGGCCTTGGCTGCGTCGTGCAGGCTGATCGCATGCTCGAGGACGTCCCTGATGAGGTTGGAGGGAATCCACTCATGACGCCCTGGCATGGCATCTCGGAACCTGTCCTTGACCCAACTTGAGTTCGCTCCCCCGGAATTCCATAGTTCGCTGAACTTCTGCCACGTTATGCCTTGCACTGCCCTCTCGCTCGAATCGTCGGGAGAGCGGTTTCCGTCTTCACCCAGAAGCATTTTTTCCAAGAACCTGATAATGCCGCCCGCTTTTTTCACGGCCTCCACCAGGTCGGGTTCCACACTGTCTTTCAAGAACGGGTGGAACTTCCCGTAGTGGGAGAGGGCGGGATGAAATTCAATCTTGCCGATCTGATCCGTCAGGCCGGCCTTCACTTCGGCAGTTGCGTTTGATGCATCAACCCCTGCCTTTCCCTTTTCGGAAACTTTGACCGCGGCATCGGTCCCAATGATTTTCAGGAACGCGTCGCGCACGGGATGCCGCTGCTCGCTGGTGAATACGTAGTTCCGGAATGTCTTGGTGTCGGCCGACCTGGTGCCAGGTGCGTCTTTGAAGTATTTTACGAGATCTGGATGACCGTACGCTGAACGGTCGTCGCGCAAATATGTGACACCGGCGGCGTTGGTGCCGGACAGGACATCGTCCCGAGACGGCCAGATTCTGGTTTCTCCCGCCTTCGGGTTCTCTAGCTGTTTCTCCCACCACCATTCGTACACAGCGCTTTCGGACCACTCCTTGCCATGCTTGTGCAGATACTTCTTTATTTCTTCCTCGTATTTTTTGTCCTCGCGGTTTTCGGCCCCGCCCGTCACGGTGGCCTCTGCTACCTCCTGCGGCGCGCTGGCGCGTGCCACCACTGTGAATGAGTCGGCGCTTCCCCCCTTCTTCTTCCTGAGCGATTTGAGCCCCTGCGGGCGCAGGGCATCCAGCACCTTCTTTATCTCTCTGTCCAGATGCCCTTCGGAGGGCAGAGGAGAAGAAGTGGGTGCTGCCAGGAGGCGGCGCGCCTCCTTCTTGACGTTGCGACTCCTGGGCGTCTCGCCGTTCTTCTCGTCCTTTTGTTTGCGTTTGAGTTTGTTCCAGAGGGCTTTGCCTTTTTTGGTGATGAGGTTGATGATTTTGTCGATGGCGCGGTTGACGGGTTTGGATACGGCGTGGAAGACGGATTTGACTTTGTTGGCGAGGCCGCTGATGCCGAGGAGGGAGGCGAGGAAGCCGATCAACAACGGGATGCTGGTGGCGAGGGCTGTTTCGACCATTTTCGGGACGCCTGCTGCGCCGCCGTTGGTGATGGCGATGACGGCGTCGAGGACGGCGTTGACGAAGTCGACGATTTGGGCGCCCTGGTTCACGATGAACGTGACGATGTCGATGATGCCTTTGACGGCGCGGATGAAGGCGGAGGCGGGGTTGAGGAGGGAGATGATCCAGGTGATGCCGGCGATGAGGACGGTGGGGATGAGGTAGGTGGTGAGTTTTTCGAGGATGGTGGCTTTGAGGTCGCCTGCTTCTTCGGTGATTTCGTTGACGGCGCCGGCGGGGCCTTCGGTGGCGAGTTTCTTCGCGACGGGGACGGAGGTTTCGATGGTGGTGAGGGCTTGTTCGGGGATGCCCTTTCGGGTGATGCGGGTGCGGATGTTGGCCCAGGTGAGGCCGAGGAGGGCGCCGATGAGCTGGATGATGCCCTTGAGGTCGAAGCGTTGGGGGAGTTCGAGTCCGGCTTTGACGGCGGTGCCGAGCAGCCAGGAGACGAGGCCTGTTTTGAGGTGGTCGGCGATGTTGGTGATGAAGAGGTGGAGTCCGGCGCCGACGGCCTTGACGAGGTTGCCGAGGAACCCGATGGGGTCCTTGATGATCTTCATGATCGCGGAGGCGGCCTTGGCGAGGATATTGAGGAGGAGGTTCTTGAGTTCGTTGATCGTCTTGATGACACCGACGATCGCGTCCTTCGCCTTGTCGACCAGGCCCTTGTTGGCTTCCTGGAGTTTCTTGATCTCCTCGTCGACCTTGTTGAGTGCGGCGGTGTATTTCTGGGCGAGGTCCTGGACGAGCTGTTCGGACTTCTCGTTGACGGTGGCTTCGAGGTCGTCGAATTTCCCGGCGAAGTCGGTGGCGGCGTCCTGGCCGAACTTTTTGAGGTCGGCGGGGAGTTTGTCGACCTCGGTCTTGAGTTCGGCCCGTCCCTTGGCGATGCGGGCTTTCGCGCGGCCGAGTTCGGTGCCGATGATGTCGGCGACGGACGAGATGAGGGTCTGCATCTTCGCCACGTAGAGTTTGCGGGCTTCCTGGAAGAGCTGGTTGGCTTCTTCCGGCATGCCCATGAGTTTGTCCTTGGCCCATTTCG
>NZ_JBHJQP010000271.1:0-7119 GCF_042262625.1 Streptomyces sp. NPDC056347
CGATGGTGGCGGGGAGCCCCCTTCGGTGTGTCAGTGGTGTGCCTCCGGTTCGTCGGCGCCGATGTCGAAGCCCGCGCAGTACTCCACGCGCGACTCGGGGGCGATGGGTTCACCGGTCTCGGCGTCGGTGCAGTAGGCGTCGAAGACCTCACCGGCGCTGAGCGGGACGAGGCCGCCGCGCTTCAGCCGCCAGCCGTGCACCCGGTCGCCGGTGCCGGGGCTGCTCGTACGGAGCACGAGCCCGGCCGGCTTGTCGAGGGCGATGGCCACGGCGAGCACCGTCACGAACTCGGCGCCCTCGTCGGACCCGATGCGGGCCGGTCCGGTCGCGTCCCGTTCGGTGTGCAGGACGGCGGCCAGGTGCTCGCCTTCGGCGGGGGTGCTGCACACCATGTGGTGGGTGCCGGGGCCGGCCGCCTCCAGGATGCGCAGCAGCAGGTGCGAGGCCCGGTCGAACGCGGCGTGGCCGATGTCCTGGCCGCAGTCCGCGCACGCCCCGATGCCTGTCAGGCGCGCCGTGGCGTACTCCCAGGTAGCCCTGCGGGTGGCCCGGTCGATCAGGAGCGGGATCAGGCTGTCGAGGCCCTGTCCGGTGTAGGTGACGGTGGCTCCGGCGGAGGCGACCTCGGCGGTGAAACGGCTGCGGCTGGCCGGGGTGTCGGGGGCGAGCCCTGTCTCGGCGCAGAACTCGGCGTACTCCTCGGGGTCGAAGAGTGCGACCGTGGTGTGCACACCGCGTGCGGAGAAGTGTTTCAGCAGGCTTTCGACCTGCTGGAGGTAGTGGGTGTGGTCGTCGAAGGTGAAGGTGCGGTAGCGCCGCATCGCCGCGAAGTCCTGCTCGTCGGCCAGCAGGCCGATGGTGCTGGGTGCTTCGCGGCACAGCGCGCGGCGCATGGACGCGGCCGACCGGCTGTGCCGGTGGGGCCGGCCCGTGGTGTTCTTCCCGTTGTTCGTCGTGCGCGCCATGACTCCCCCTGCGTACTGTCGGTCAATGCTCACTCAGAGTAATCGAGAGCACTGACAACGCGGCCGGGCGGTGACGCGGACGGCGGTTCGTCAGGAGCGCCCGCGGCCCAGTTCCTCGTAGAAGTGGAGGAGTTCGAGCCTGTCGACCGAGCCGGGGTTGACCGCCTTGGCCAGGGGCGTTCCTTGGAGCAGGCGCTTGACCGGGACTTCGATGCGCTTGCCGGTGAGGGTGTGCGGGATGCCGGGGACCTCGATGACCTCGTCCGGGACGTGGCGCGGGGAGAGGTTCTCCCGGATGGTGCGCTTGATGCTGTCGCGCAGTGCGTCGTCGAGCCGGGCGCCTTCGGCGAGGTGGACGAAGAGCGGCATCCAGTAGCCCCCGTCGGGCTGCTCGATGCCTACGACGAGGGATTCGCGGATCTCGGGGAGCCGTTCGACGGCCTCGTAGATGTCCGAGGAGCCCATCCGTACGCCCTGGCGGTTGAGTGTGGAGTCGGAGCGGCCGTGGATGATCACCGAGCCGCGGTCGGTGAGGGTGATCCAGTCGCCGTGGCGCCAGACGCCGGGGTACATGTCGAAGTAGCTGTCGTGGTAGCGGCTGCCGTCGGGGTCGTTCCAGAAGCGGACGGGCATGGAGGGCATGGGGGCGGTGACGACGAGTTCGCCGACCTCGCCGACGAGCGGGTTGCCCGCCGGGTCCCAGGAACGCAGGTCCGTGCCGAGGCAGGCGGCCTGGAGTTCGCCGATGTGCACCGGGAGGGTGGGGACCGCTCCGGCGAAGCAGCTGCAGACGTCCGTGCCGCCGCTGACGGAGGCGATCCAGAGGTCGTCGGCCACTTCGTCGTGGAGCCAGCGGAAGCCGTCGGGCGGGAGGGGCGATCCGGTGGTGGCGACGCACTGGACGCGGGAGAGGTCGAGGTCGCGGCCCGGGTGGATGCCGGCCTTGCGGCAGGCCATGACGTAGGCGGCGGAGGTGCCGAAGAGGGTGGCTCCGGTCTGTTCGGCGACGCGCCACTGGGCGCTGACGTCCGGGTAGCCGGGGCTTCCGTCGTACAGGACGACCGTGGTGCCGGTGAGGAGGCCGGAGACCAGGAAGTTCCACATCATCCAGCCGGTGGAGGTGTACCAGAAGAATCGGTCCTCCGGCCCGAGGTCGCAGTGCAGGCCGAGCTGTTTGAAGTGCTCCAGGAGGATGCCGCCCTGGGACTGCACGATCGCCTTGGGGAGTCCGGTGGTACCGGAGGAGTAGAGGACCCACAGCGGGTGGTCGAAGGGGACCTGTTCGAAGACGGGCTCGGTGTCGGCCGATGTGACGGCGGACCATTCGAGGGCGCCTTCGGGGGCCTTGGTGCCCAGGAGGGGAATGTGGACGACGGCGCGCAGGGTGGGCAGTTCGCGGCGCAGCTCGGCGACGGTGTCCGCGCGGTGGTGTTCCTTGCCGCCGTAGCGGTAGCCGTCGACGGTGAACAGGACGACGGGTTCGACCTGCTGGAAGCGGTCGAGGACGCTGCGGGCGCCGAAGTCCGGGGCGCAGGACGTCCAGACGGCGCCGACGGCCGCGGTGGCGAGAAGGGCGACGACGGCTTCGGGGATGTTGGGGAGGTAGCCGCTGACGCGGTCGCCGGGGGTGACGCCCAGGGCGCGGAGTTCGGCGGCGAGCGAGCCGACCCGGCGGCGGAGCTCGGACCAGGACACGGGGACCTGGGTGTGGGTCTCGTCGACGTGGATCAGGGCGGGCGCGTCCGCGCGCAGCGGGTCCTCGGCGGTGCGCAGGGCGTGTTCGGCGTAATTGAGGGTGGCGCCGGGGAACCACCGGGCGCCGGGCATGGCGCGGTCGGCGAGGACGGTCTCGTACGGGGTGGAGAACCGTACGTCGAACCAGTCGGCGACGGCCTGCCAGAAGGTATCGAGCCGGTCCACCGACCACTGGTGCAGCGCCGGGTAGCCGCCCTCGGCCGGTGCTCCGTGGCGCTGGGCGGCCCAGCTCTGGAAGCGGGTGACGGCGGCGGCCGCGATGCGGTCGGGGCCGGGCTGCCAGAGGGGGGTTTCGTCGGCTGCGGTGGTCATGGGGCGGCTCCCTGGCTCGGCGGGTACGCGGGGTGGGCGTGGGTCGCGCGCACGTGCCGGGGTGTGCGCGTGAGGCGGCCGTTACGGACGATGCCATGTGATCGTCTTTCGCACCAGGGTTCGCCACCCATGGTCACGGGCCCGGGCATGTGGCCGGGCCACGGGTCCGGCCTGGGTGAACGGAAGTTGAACGGAGCACTTGTCCGCCCTGTTCGATGGCAGGGTGAGCCGCATGAACGGTCGTGACCTGGTGCGCTCGGTGAAGACAGTCGGTTCGGTGCGGGGGCTGCGTGCGGTGCGCTCCGCATGGCGGCGCCGGGGCGCGGATGCGCGGGCGCTGCCGCCGCGCGGTGCGGAGCGGGCCCGGGTGCCGGGTCCGGTGGTGGGCGCGGAGCCGGGGCCGGGCGGGGGCGTGGTGCGGTTCGCCCGTTCGGTGCTGCGGGTGCGGGTGGCGGTGGGGGGTGCGGTGTTCTGGGGCTGGGACGGGGCGGAGCCGCTTCCCTCGTACGCCCTGCCCGGTGCGGCGCCGGAGCCCGATCCGCGGGCGGTGCTGGAGCCGGACACGGACGGTGGGTGGCAGGTGGTCTCGGAGCGGCTGACCGTCGCGGTGTCCCGGCACGGGGCGGTGGAGCTGCGGACTCCCGGCGGGATGGTGCTCCGGCGGGAGCTGCCGCCGCGCTGGTGGGAGCCGGTGACGGGGGGCGGGGCGCGGTGGGTGCAGCGGTCCGAGGTGCCCGCGGACGCGCGGTTCTTCGGGCTCGGCGGCCGGGCGTCGGGGCCGCGGTTGCGGGACGGGGTGTACGAGCTGTGGAACACCGATCCCGGTGGCCGGTTCGGGCCGGGCGACGATCCGCTGTACCTGACGATGCCGGTGCAGCTGGTGGTGAGTGACGCGGGGACGCATCTGATGTTCCACGACAACTCCTGGCCGGGGCGGGTGACGCTGCGCGAGGGCGAGGAGGGCGCGGGTTCGGGGCACGACCGGCCGGGGGCGTGCGAGGTGCGGATGGACGGCGGGCCGTTGCGCTGCTGGGTGGTGACGGGTACGCCGGCCCGGGTGCTGAGGGGGTGGACGGCGCTCACGGGCGCTCCGGCGCTGCCGCCGGGCTGGGCGCTGGGGCCGCAGCACGCCCGGTGGGGGTTCGGGAGCGAGCGCGAGGTGCGGCGGGTGGTGGCCGGTTACCGGGACCGGGGGCTGCCGCTGTCCGCGCTGCATCTGGACATCGACCACTACGACGGCCACCGGGTGTTCACGGTGGACCGGGAGCGGTTTCCCGATCTGCCGGGGCTGGCCGGGGAGCTGCGGGGGGACGGTGTACGGCTGGTGTCGATCGTCGATCCGGCGGTGAAGGCGGAGCCGGGGAACGCTGTGTTCGACGCGGGGGCGGCGGTCGGGGACGGCGGGGCGTTCGTGCGGGACGCGCGGGGGCGGGTGGTGCGCGGGGAGGTGTGGCCGGGTGAGTGCGTCTTCCCGGACTTCACCGATCCCGGGGTGCGGGAGTGGTGGGGCGGTCTGTACGAGGAGCGGCTGGCTCAGGGCTTCTCGGGGGTGTGGCACGACATGAACGAGCCGGTGTCGTTCGCCGCGTTCGGTGATCCGACACTGCCCCGGTCGGCGCGGCACGCGCTGGAGGGCCGTGGTGGTGATCACCGGGAGGCCCACAATGTGTACGCGCTGGCGATGGCGCGTGCCGGGTACGAGGGGCTGCGGCGGCTGCGTCCGGCGGAGCGGCCGTTCCTGTTCTCCCGGTCCGGCTGGGCGGGGATACAGCGGTACGGGGGCACCTGGTCCGGTGATGTGGCGACCGGCTGGCCGGGGCTGCGGGCCTCGCTGGCGCTGGTTCTGGGGCTGGGGCTGTGCGGGGTGCCGTATTCGGGGCCCGATGTGGGCGGTTTCGACGGGTCGCCGTCGCCGGAGCTGTATCTGCGGTGGTTCCAGCTGGGGGCGTATCTGCCGTTGTTCCGTACGCACGGGGCGATCGACGCGGGGCGGCGGGAGCCGTGGGAGTTCGGGCCCGGGGTGCTGGAGCACGCGAGGGCGGCGCTGGTGGAGCGGGAGCGGCTGCATCCGTACTTCGTGACGCTGTCACGGCTGGCGGGGCTGACCGGTGCCCCGTACGTGCGGCCGTTGTGGTGGCGGTCGCCCGGGGACCGGGCGCTGCGGGACTGCGAGGACGCGTTCCTGCTGGGGGACGCGCTGCTGGTGGCTCCGGTGCTGGAGCACGGCGCGGACCGGCGGGCGGTGCGGCTGCCGCGGGGGCGCTGGTACGACACGGCGACCGGTGCGGTGCACGAGGGGCCGGGTCAGGTGTTGCTGGAGGCGCCGCTGTCGCGGATTCCGGTGCTGGCGCGGGCGGGTGCGGTGCTGCCGGTGCGGGGTGCGGACGGCGGGCTGGAACTGGAGGTGTGGGCTCCGGCGGCGGGGCGGCGCGGGGGCGGGGCGGTGGTCCGCGACGCGGGGGACGGCTGGGAGCGGGCGGAGGTCGAGCGGTACACCTCGCGGTGGGTGGACGGCCGGGTCGTGGTGGAGCGGGAGGGGGCCGAGGGGCCGGTGGGGTATCCGGTGCGGGTGCGGGGCAGGTAGCGCGGGTGCGCCCGGCGGGGCTCGTCCGGCGGGGCGGGGCCGCCGGGCGCGTACCGGTCAGTGGTAGTGGCCGTCGAACCAGGCGCGGACGGCTCGGGTGTGCAGGGGGAAGGCGAGTTCGGCGGGGGCGTGCAGCAGGCGGAAGCCCTCGGTCTCGTCGGTGGGTCGCGAGGGCGGGAGGGCCGTGGCGGGGCGCTCGGGGAGGAGGCCGAAGAGGAGGAGGTGGCCGTCGGGGGCGCTGAGGGCGTCGGCGAGGCGGACGTCTCGTGCGTCGGCCCGGATGCCGGTCTCCTCGCGGAGTTCCCGTACGACCACGTCCTTCCAGTCCTCGTCGTGATCGATGTAGCCGCCGGGAAGGGCGAGGCCGCCCCGGTGCGGCGGGACGGTACGGGTGATCACGACGAGGCCGGTGCCGTCGGGGCCGGTGACGGGCAGCAGGGTGACGGCGACCGGCAGCGGGTTGCGGTAGGTGGTGGTGGCGCAGGCGGTGCAGGTGCGTGGCCAGGCGGCCGGAGGGAGGTCGAAGGGCGTCCCGCAGCTTGCGCAGTGGGAGTCCTTTACGGGCTTTACGGGCTTGCTCCGGGGTTCGGACACGCGCGGACTGTACCGGATCGCCGGGCGGGGAGCCCCGCACTGCTGGATTATGCGCTCATGACAAAACTTGCTTCCGCGCTCCGCGTCCCGGCGGCAGCTGCCGCCGCCCTGCTCGCCGTGACGGCCACCGCCCCGGCGGCGTCGGCGAAGCCCGAGCCGAAGGCCCCCGCGGAGTTCGTCGCGCTCGGCTCGGTCGACCCCACGATCATCCAGGAGATGCGCTACCCCACCGCCCACGACTTCATGGGCGTCCCCGTGGACGGCTACCGCCGGCCGCTCTGCATCCTGACCCGCCCCGCGGCGCGGGCGTTGCACGAGGCGCAGACCCGGCTTCTGCGCCAGGGCTACTCGCTGAAGGTGTACGACTGCTACCGGCCGCAGCGGGCGGTCGACCACTTCGTACGGTGGGCGAAGGATCTCGACGACCAGGTCATGAAGGACGAGTTCTACCCCCGGGTCGACAAGGCGCGGCTGTTCGCGGACGGCTACATCGCGGAGAAGTCCGGGCACAGCCGCGGCAGCACGGTGGACCTGACGCTGGTGAAGCTGCCCGCCGCGCCGACGCCGCCGTACCGTCCGGGCAGTGAGCAGGTGCCCTGCTACGCGCCCGCCGCCGAGCGGTTCCCGGACAACTCGGTGGACATGGGTACCGGGTTCGACTGCTTCGACACGCTCTCCCACACCGACGATCCGCGCGTCCAGGGGGTGCAGCGCGTCCATCGGCAGTTCCTGAAGAAGACGCTCACCGAGGCCGGTTTCGTGAATCTGGCCGAGGAATGGTGGCACTACACCTTCAAGCCGGAGCTGTTCCCGGACACCTATTTCGACTTCCCGGTGGCCCGGCGGTCCGTCGCCGGGCACTGACGCCGGACGTGGGAGCGGGCGGCCGGGGCCACCCCCGTGAGACC
>NZ_JBHJQP010000272.1:0-7070 GCF_042262625.1 Streptomyces sp. NPDC056347
GAGCGGGTGCCTGCCCCCACTCCCGTGCCCCGGCACCGACCGGCGCTACGGCGCGGGCAGCTCCATGAGCGCGGCGACCGTCTCGCGGTGGTGCCCGGCACTGCCGTACGCGATCGAGTCGGCCTTGGCGCGCTTGAGGTACAGATGGGCGGGGTGCTCCCAGGTCATCCCGATCCCGCCGTGCAGCTGGACGCACTCCTCCGCGGCGTGCACGGCGACCCCGGAGCAGTAGGCCTGCGCGACGGCCACCGCGAGCGGCGCCTCCGGGCTGTCGGCGGCGAGGGCGTCGGCGGCGTTCCGCGCGGCCGCACGGGCCGATACGACTTCCAGCCAGAGCTGCGCCATGCGGTGCTTGAGCGCCTGGAAGGAACCCACCGGCCGGTTGAACTGGTGGCGTTCGCGGGTGTGGCGGACCGTCTCGGCCAGGCACCATTCGGCGACACCGAGCTGCTCGGAGGCGAGCAGTCCGGCACCCGCCAGCAGCCCTCGGCCCACGGCGCCGACGGCGGCCGCACCGTCGGCCAGGCGGATTCCCGCGGCCCCGGTGAGGGTGACGGTGGCGAGCGGGCGGGTCAGGTCGAGGGACACGAGCGGTGCCACGGCGACTCCTTCGGCGGCCGCCTCGACCGCGTACAGCCCGTCCGTCGTCGGCACCAGCAGCACATCGGCGGCGACGGCGTCGGCGACACCGGCCACGCTCCCCTCCACCCGGCCCGCCACGACCGCCGCGGGCCGGACGGCGTCGGGCGCGGCGGCGGCGAACGGCACCGCGAGCACCGCGACCCGGCGCCCCCCGGCGAGCTCGCCGAGCAGCTCGGCCACCGGACCGGCCGACTCTCCCAGCGCCAGCAGCGTCTGAGTGGCGACGACCGCGCCGGTCAGGTACGGGGCCGGGGCCACGGCACGGCCCAGCTCCTCCAGCACGACCGCGGCCTCGCGGTGGCTCGCGCCCTGGCCGCCGAACCGCTCGGGCACCAGCAGCCCCGCGGCGCCGATGCCGCCCGCCAGGACCTGCCAGAGTTCCGGGTCGTACGGGGTGCCGGACTCGGCGCGGACGAGCAGCGCCGGTACGTCGCCCCGGTCGGCGAGGAGTGCGCGTACCGCCGCCCGCAGGTCCTCCTCCGCCTCCGAGTACAGCAGGTCCGGCGCGCCGGTCTCGTCGGTGGGTGCGGTCGGTGCTGTCATCGGGAGAGGTCCTTCCAGGCGACGTCCTTGTCGTTGCGCGGCTCGGCGGGCAGGCCGAGCACGCGCTCGGCGACGATGTTGAGCAGCACCTCGCTGGTGCCGCCCTCGATGGAGTTGCCCTTGGAGCGGAGGTAGCGGTAGCCCGCGTCCCGTCCGGTGAAGTCGACGAGTTCGGGCCTGCGCATGGTCCAGTCGTCGTACAACAGACCTTCCTGGCCGAGCAGTTCGACCTCCAGTCCGCTGATCTCCTGGTTGAGCCGGGCGAAGGCGAGCTTCATCCCGGAGCCTTCCGGGCCGGGCTGTCCGGCGACGAGCTGCTGGCGCAGCCGGGTGCCGGTGAGCCTGGCCACCTCGGCCTCGACCCAGAGGTTCAGCAGCCGTTGGTGGAGGTCGTGGGTGCGCAGTTCGGGGCGTTCGCGCCAGGTGCGGGCGAGGGGTGCGATCATGCCGCCCTCACGCGGGACGCGGGCTCCGCCGATGGAGACGCGTTCGTTCATCAGGGTGGTCCGCGCGACCTTCCAGCCCTCGCCGACCGGGCCGAGCCGGTGACGGTCGGGGATGCGTACGCCGGTGAGGAAGACCTCGTTGAACTCGGCCTCCCCGGTGATCTGGCGCAGCGGCCGGACCTCGACGCCCGGGTCGGTCATGTCGCAGATGAAGTAGCTGATGCCGCGGTGCTTGGGCACGTCGGGGTCGGTGCGGGCGATGAGGATCGCCCAGCGGGCCAGATGGGCGCTGGACGTCCAGACCTTCTGCCCGTCGATCACCCAGTCCTCGCCGTCGCGGACGGCGCGGGTGGCGAGCGCGGCGAGGTCGGAACCCGCGCCTGGTTCGCTGAAGAGCTGGCACCAGACCTCCTCGCCGGTCCAGAGCGGGCGCAGGAAGCGCTGTTTCTGCTCGTCGGTGCCGTAGCCGAGGATGGTCGGGGCGGCCATGCCGAGACCGATGCCGATCCGGCGCGGGTCGTTGTCGGGGGCGCCCGCGGCGGCGAGTTCGGCGTCGACGACGCCTTGCAGCGAGCGGGGCGCGCCGAGGCCGCCGAGACCGGCCGGGTAGTGCACCCAGGCCAGCCCGGCGTCGAAGCGGGCCCGGAGGAAGGCAGTGCGCCCGGTGGCGGCCGGGGGGTGCGCGGCGAGCAGGTCCTGGGCGCGGCGGCGGAGCTCCGCGGCGTCGGGTGCGGTCATCGGGCGGCTCCCCGGGGCAGGACGGTGATCCGGCCGGTGCTGGCGCCGTCGGCGACGCGCTGGACGGCGGCGGCCGCCCCGGCGAGCCCGACGCGTTCGCTGACCAGGGGTCTGACCACGCCCTCGGCGGCGAGCCGGGTGAGTTCGTCGTGGCAGGCGCGGACGGCGGCCGGGTCCTTGGTGTTGTAGAGGCCCCAGTGGAGTCCGAGGACCGAGTAGTTCTTGAGGAGTGCGTGATTCAGCGCCGGGGCCGGGACGACCCCACTGGCGAAGCCGACGACGATCACCCGTCCCTCGAAGGCGACGCACTTCACGGACTTGGCGTAGGCGTCGCCGCCCACCGGGTCGTACACCACGTCGGCGCCGCGTCCGCCGGTGGCTTCCTTGACGGCGGCGACGATGTCCTCGGTGTGCCGGTCGATGACCAGGTCGCAGCCGAGTTCCGCGGCGGCCTTCGCCTTCTCCGGGCCGCCGACGACCCCGATGACGGTGGCGCCCGCGGCCTTGCCGAGCTGGACGGCGGCGCTGCCGACGCCACCGGCCGCCGCGTGCACCAGCAGGGTCTCGCCGCTCTTGAGGTGTGCCCTGCGGTGCAGGCCGAACCAGCCGGTCTGGTAACCGATGTGCAGGGCGGCCGCCTCGGCGTCGTCCAGGCCGTCCGGTGCGGGCAGCAGGGCCGCCGCGTCGGCGAGGGTGTACTCGGCGAAGCCACCGTGCGGCAGGGCCGGGGTGGCGAGCACCCGTCGCCCGTCCGCGGTCCGGCCGCAGATCTCCACGCCGGGGGTGAAGGGCAGCGGCGGCCGCACCTGGTACTGGCCGCGGCAGAGCAGCGCGTCCGGGAAGTTGACGTTCGCGGCGAGCACTTCCAGGAGCACCTGCCCCTCGCCGGGCACGGGTCTGCCGGTCTCCTCCAGGCGCATCACCTCGCCCGGTTCGCCGTTCCGGTGCACTCGCCATGCCTGCATCAGGAGCCTCCACAACACGTCGGCGTTTCCACTGCTCCGGCGCATACTAAGCGGTCGCTTGCTTCTCTGGGAACAATGCGCCGGAGGAACCGCACGCGTCGGCGGCGAACCCGCCCGGGACTGGCGCGGCCGGAACGCCGCTTCGGCCGTCGCGGGTCGCGCCCGCCCCGAACAGGCGCGGTACGCCGACCGGGACCCGCCGATGCGATCCACGGAGCGCCATGAGCGGTCGGCGCCTCCGGCCCGACGTTGGAGCGACGTCAACGGCGCGCGCCCCACCCTCCGTCGACGGCGCGTACGCTGCGGCGCGCACGGAGATGGCGGGCTGCGCCGATGGAACGGGCGGAGGGCTCAACGGGGTCGGGGCGCTCGGCGCGGTGGCGGCCCCCGGCCCCGCGCACACCGGGTCCGCGCCGGTGTCACCGTGCGCGAGGCACCATCGGCCGGGGCCCCGGTCTCACGCGGGGGCCGGGAGGTCAGGAGAGCCAGTCGGCGTACCGGGTGGCGGCGAGGTGGGCCCCGTCGTCGGTGAGGACATCGCCCCTGACGGCGGCGAACATGCCGGCGGTGGGGTCGGTGACGACGGTGCGACGGTCGCCCTTGTGGGCCAGGGTGATCCGGCCCAGCTCGTCCAGGGTGAAGGTGTCGGGGCCCGCGATGTTGCGGATTCCGTTGAGCGGGGCTCCTGCGGCGACCTCCGCCACCGCGGCGGCCACGTCCTTGGAGGCGATCGGCTGGATCGGCGTGGCGGGCAGCCGGACGGTGTCGGCGTCGGCGGTCCAGGACAGGACGGTGTCGATGAACTCCATGAACTGCGTCGCCCGGACGATCGAGTAGGGGATCGCCCCGGCGGCCAGGAGGTTCTCCTGGAGCGCCTTGGCCCGGTAGTAGTCCAGCTCCGGCACCCGGTCCGTGCCGACGATCGAGAGGATGACGAGGTGGCCGACGTGGCCCTTGCCGGCCGCGGCCAGAAGGTTGTCCATGGAGGTCCGGAAGAAGGCCGGCGAGGCGTCGTCGAAGGTCGGCGAGTTGGTCAGGTTGACGACGACGTCGGCTCCCGCCACCGCCTCGTCCAGTCCCCGACCGCCGATGATGTCGACCCCGCTGGACTTCGAGTGCGGCACGGCCTCGTGCCCCGCGGTGTTCAGGTTCTTGACGACCTGCGACCCGATCAGTCCGGTGCCGCCGATGACCGCGATCTTCATGGCATGCCTTTCCTGGGGGCCATGTGAGGAATATGGCACAGGGACGGATATGTGGGAGGGGCAGGAGATGTCCCCTCGGTCACCGGGGAGAGGGCTCCGTCACAGTCCGTCGACGAACGTGACCGTCTCGTCGAGCGGCGCCCGGCTCGTACGGGCGCCACCCGCGGCGATGTCTTCGTACCCGAACGACATGCCGCAGAAGAGAATGAGTCCGTCCGGGGGCGACAGGACCTCCGCGACGGATTCGCGGTACTCCGACCAGGCCATCTGCGCACAGCTGTGCAGCCCCTCGGCGCGCAGGAGCAGCATGACGGTCTGCAGATAGATGCCGACGTCGGCCCATTGGGGCCGGCCCATGTCGCGGTCGATGTAGCAGAACAGGGCAGCGGGCGCACCGAAGCAGTTCCAGTTCTCGGTCGCGGCCCTCCGGCGCGCCTCCCAGTCCTCACGCGCAATGCCGAGTGCGCCGTAGCGCACCTTGCCGAACGCGGATCGGCGCTCGGAGTACGGGGGTTTCAGCGCGGGCGGATACATCTCGTACTCCCGCTCGTCCCAGGGGTCACCCGCAGCCGCGCGTTCTCCGGCGCGCCTCTTGATCTCGGCCAGCGGCGCGCCGGTTACCGCGTAGGTGTGCCATGGCTGGATGTTCGATCCGGACGGCGCCCAGGCCGCGGCCGACAGAACGCGCTCCAGCGTCTCTCTCGGAACGGGGCGGTCGGTGAACCTGCGCACCGCCCGCCGGCTCGTGACTGCCTCGTAGACATCCATGACCGCCTGCCTCCATTCACCCGATGGGGCCTTCGTCACATCACAACCGTATCACTCAAGACCGTATCGAGTGAAACCATTTTTCCCGTCGGACATCCGGCCCGGGTACCGCACCTCGGAGAAGGCGTACGGCCGCGCCGGAACCGACCGCGAAGTCGCCACGGAGGCCGCACACGGCCGGGACACCGACGCAACGCGCAGCGGGCGGGCGTCTACGCCTCGCCGTCGGCGGGATGGGCGAACCGGGTCAGGAGATCCGTCAGCCGCTCGGCCTCTCCACGCCCCAGCCCGGCGACCAGCCGCTCCGCCACCGGCTCCGCCGCCGCGTGGGCGGCGTCGAAGAGCTCCAGCCCCTGGGGGGTGATCTGCACCGCCCGCACCCGCCGGTCCCCCGCGACGGCCTTGCGCACGGCCAGACCCTTGCGTTCCAGATCGTCCACGATGCGCATGATCCCGGCCTTGTCCGATCCGGTCGCCGTCACCAGATCCCGCTGCACCGTGGGTCCGTGATTGACGAGTTCGATCAGAACCGCGAAATGCCGCAGCTCGATGCCGAGCGGCCGAAGCGCCTCCCCGAGCCCCGCGGCGGCCCGCCAGTGCGCCCGGCGCAGCAGAAGGCCGAGAGCGAAGGGCGAGGGATCCCCGGGTCGATCGGTCGCACGCGAAGCGGTGGTCCGGGGAGGAATGTCGGCGGCCATGAGGCCAGACTACGTCATTCAATACAGTATTGATTGATACTAAATCAATCCCCCTCCACCTTCAGGGAAAATACCCCTGGGGGTATTGATGTTAGCCTTGGTCGCGTAATACCCCCAGGGGTAAATCATCACAGAGGGAGCCGTGTCGTGTACTTCGTCGACACCCCCGGGGCATCGGCCCCGCTCCGACACCCGCGGAGCTTCACCACCCCGGCCGCGTGCGGTGACCGCATATGACCGCGCTGGTCGTGGCGCTGATCGCCGGAGCCGTGGTCGGGCTGGCGCTCGGCGGACTCGGCGGTGGCGGGAGCGTACTCGCCGTCCCCGCGCTCATCTATCTGCTCGGCTTCACCCCGGCCGCGGCCACCACCGCCGCGCTGCTCATCGTCATCGCGACCTCGCTCACCGGCCTGCTCGCCCACGCCCGCGAGGGCCACGTCCGCTGGCGCACCGGCGGGCTCTTCGCGGCGGCCGGGCTCGTTCCGGCGGCAGTAGCCGGGGCACTGTCGGCGCACATCCCGTCCGGGGTGCTGACCGCGGCCTTCGCCGCGCTCGCGGTCGTGGCCGGGGTACGGATGATCCGCCCGCGCGCCGCGGCCGACGCGCCGGACGGTGACGGCCCGCGGCCCGCGTCCACCGGGCGGGTGGCCCGGACCGGGGCCGGGCTCGGCGCGGTCACCGGCTTCCTCGGGGTGGGCGGCGGGTTCCTGGTGGTGCCCGCGCTGGTCACGGTCGTCGCCGTACCGATGGCCTCGGCGGTCGGCACCAGTCTGCTGGTCATCATCGTGAACTCCGCGGCCGCGCTGGCCACCCGGCTCACCACACCCACCGTGCTGGACTGGGCGACGATCGCCCCGTTCACGGCGGCGGCGGTGCTCGGAGCCTGGGACGGGAAACGGCTGGCCGCGAAGGTGTCCACGGCGGCCCTGCAACGGATCTTCGGTGTGGTGCTGCTGGCCGTGGCCGCGTTCATGCTCGTCGACGCGGTGGTGTGACGCACGGCGAGGACCGGCGCGAGAACGAGTGAGGGCGGTGGGGCGGGACGACGGCGGCGTGCACCGCAGT
>NZ_JBHJQP010000273.1:0-7020 GCF_042262625.1 Streptomyces sp. NPDC056347
AACGTCCTGACGACCGTGTTCACCGGCGGTGCCGGAGGCGCGGCCGCCGGGGCCGGAAAGGCCGGCGCCGTCGCGAAGGCCCTCTCCGTCGCGGGCAAGGCCGGCAAGGTCATCGACCCGATGACCTACATCGCCAAGGGCGCCGGAGCCGGACTCTCCAAGATCGGCGACATCACCAAGGGCCTCAAGGGCATCTCCAACATCGAGATCCCCAAGATCCCCGACAACGCGATCACCATCCCCGAAGGCTCGGCCCTGCTGCCCGACGGCACCTTCCACCTCCCCGACGGAGCGAAGATCCCCGAAGGCGGCGTCAAACTCCCCGACGGGAACGTCAAGTTCCCCGACGACGTCCCCGTCATCCCGGAGAACACCACCAAGCTCCCGAGCGCTCCGGACAACCCCGGCCAGTACTTCGACCACGACGGGAACCTCCTCGACAAGGACGGCAAGGTCGTCCAGCACGCCGGGGACGCTCCCAAGGAGCCCTCGCCCACCATTCCGCACACGGACGGCAACGGCCCGACCACTCCGCACACCGACTCGACCACCCCGCACCCCGACGGTCCGGCCAAGGAACCGGCCCTGGTCGGCGCCGGGGCGAACACGGCGGACAACGTCGCACACGTCAGCGGCAACACGAGCGAGAACGTCACCCGCCTCACCAGCGACATCAGCGACCCGGCCCACGTCAGCGACAACCTGCCCAACGGCCGCGTCAGTGACAACGTGCCCAACGGCCGGGTCAACGACAACCTCCCGGTCGGCGGTGTCGGCGACAACCTCCCCCGCGGCCAGGCCGACGACCTCGGCCCCGGCCCCGCCGCCGGCCACGAACCGCCCAGCACCCACAACAACGGCGGCCACACCGGCGACGGCCCCGGCACCCCGCACTCCCCGGACGGGCCCAGCGGACCCAACGGGCCCCACGAACCGCCCACCCCCCACAACGGCGACCACACACCCAACACCCACGCCGACGACGCCGCCCACCACGCCCCGGACGAAACCACCCCGCACCACACGGGCGACGACACCCCGCCGCATCACGACGGCGAGAGCCACGAGCCCACACCCGGCCACAACAACGACGGCAACGGGTCGGACGGCAACGGCCCGCACGACGGTGATGTCGGGCCGGAGAGGATCGAGGCCATTGGAGATACCCCGCTGCCCGCGGTGGGAGCGGGGGAGAAGGTCCTCGGCGTTCTGCCCGAGAGCCTCGTCCGCCGTACGGAGGACGGCCTCATCTCCCACGTCGGCGATCAGCCGGTCAGCGAATTCCTGGACCAGCTGTCACACCAACGCGCCGAGGACTACCTGGCAGCCAAGGAGAACGGAACCTTCCCCCGCTCGAAGACCGGTGCCTGCGCCGGTTCGGTGATCGACCTACGGACTGGCAAGATCATCGAGGGAATCAATGGGCCGAAGAAGGCCCCCACCCTGATTCCCATGGACCGTCTGCACCCGACCCTCCTGGAGCGTTTCGAGCAGATCGCCGATGCGCCCCCGCATCACGCCCCGATCCTCGCTCATGCCGAAGTGAAGGCCGCGAACGAGCTGCTCTGGGCGCGCAAGGAGCTCGGTCTTCCCGACGACATCACGGCACTCACCGAAATGCGCGCGTCGGTCCAGTTCCCCTTCATAAAGGATGAAGTGACGAACCTTCCTCCCCGCGCAGCTCCATTCTGCGGCAACTGCAATCATATGCTGGAAGGCATGCCCAGTAGTTTCGGGCGTTTCCTCAAGGACCCGCCCGGGCCTGAGAACTGGAGGCCGTGATGACACTTCCCCGCATCGATATCGACGACCCGGAATTCGAGATGGACGAGGGCGAGGTCGTCTCCTACCAAGGGCAGAGATTCACCGGTGAGGTGGTCGAATACCAGCGCGGCGCGCTCGTCAGCCTCGTCACTTACAAGGACGGGATCGAGGACGGGCCGTCCAAGGAGTGGTACATGGACGGGACGCTGAGTTCCGAGGGAACGCTGCGGGGTGGTTTCCCCGTCGGCGAGTCCAAGGAATGGCATCCCAACGGGAGGCTGGCCTCACGCGTACTCATGAGCGCGAACGGATTGCGGCAGCTGGAGATCACCGAGTGGGACGAGAACGGGAACCTGACGAAGGAGTGGCACGCCGACCAGGGGTGACCCCGTCCGGTTCCGACTCCGTACCAGGAGGACGCCGGATGCGGTCGCAGGCCGAAGGGGAACCCGGCCGGGGAGCCGCATGAGACGCATCGGCATCGACGACCCCGAAGTCGACATGGACCAGGGCCGGCGCCTGCTGTACCGCGGAGAGCTCTTCACCGGCGAGGTGGAGGAGCGCCTGGGCGGCGCTCTGGTCAGCCTGGACTCCTGCGTGGCGGGGGTGCGGCACGGCCCGAGCCGTGAGTGGTACAAGGACGGCACCCTCCGGTCCGAGGGGACGGCACACGAAGGACGCGCGGTCGGCGTGTCCAGGGAATGGCATCCGAACGGTGTGCTCGCCGCCGAGCGGGAGTTCCCGGAGAACGGCGGGCCCATGCTCGCGGATCGTCAGTGGGACGAGGAGGGGCGACCCACGAAGAACTGGCAGGCCGGCAAGGGGAAGTAGCCGTCGTGGGAAGGCCCGGGGCGGCGGTCGCCCATCGGGCATCCCCGGGTGCGACGCCGGAGCACGACACATTCCGGTCCGAAGGAGGAGGCAGGTTGAGGGCTGTCCGGTTCGCCGGCTTCTTCAGGGAACTCTGGCCTTCCTCCTTCGGAACCCCGCCGGGCAGCCTGCGGGACTTCCTCGCGCCGGAACCCTACGAGGACGCCGGGCGGATCGCGGAGTACCTCCGTGGCGGGCACGAGATCTTCAGCGTCATGGGGGCTTCCACGGACGTCCTCGGCTCCGGCAGGACCGTGCTCGGCGGCGACTCCCTCTTCTCCGACGGGGAATGGATCTGGCGGGGAGACCTCTGGTTCTACGTCCGGACGCATCATGTGGAGCTCCCGGACGACTTCCTGGCACGGATCAGGAAGAACCAGTACGTGGTACCCCCCGAGGACGAACCCAGGATCATCGAGATCGCCGAGTACATCAACGCACGCATCTGACCGGTCCGCGCGGCGGGCCGCTCCTCAAGCCCGCAGCCCCACGACCCCCCACCCCCGGTCGGCCGCCCCAGTGAGGACACGGGCCCACTCCGTCAGCAGGTGGACGAAGCCGTGGTCGAAGTCGGCGGGCCGGCCGTCCGAGGACACGGCAGCGGTGTGCACGGCGAACGGTTCGCGCAGGCCGTCCAGGCGGGGCCGTACGCGTTCCCAGGTCGCCGCCAGCCGCCGCACGCTCTCCGGTGAACAGGCGCGCATCAGGCCGAAGATGTGCGGCGGGTCCTTCGAGAAGAAGTCGTCGTCCGACCGGCCCGATTCGCCGTCCGGCCCGTCCCAGATCAGGCCGAGCAGAAAGTCGTCCAGCTCCGCCCGCAACAGTGGGTCGGCGTGGTCCCGTACGTCGTCCCAGTAGTGCGTGGCCCAGAAGTGCGGCTTGTACGAGCCGAGTGTGTACAGGAACTCGTAGACGGCGAAGCGGTCACTGTCCGGCCCCTTCGGCCACACCCAGTCGCCCTGGACCGAAGGCGCCTCGTAGTCCCACAGCCCCGTCTCGTCGGCGTCCCACGCACGCTCCAGCCGCAACAGCCTTTCCCGCGCGGGCACTTCGCCCAGCCACGCCCAGTCGACGATCATCACCGTGATGTCTAAACCCATACGGCGAGGCTACCGATCACCGCCGGGCGCCGCAGCGGGAGCGGCGACGAGACGGGATGTGGGAGTGTGCGGGGCATGGTCGAATCCTGGGTCCTTGCCGGCGGTGCCGCCGTGGTCTCCGCCGAGGACGTGACGGAGCTGCTCCGGGCACGGATCGCCGCCGGTGCGCTGGAAACGGTGCTGGAGAGCGCGTCCGGGCGGACCCTGTTCGTCGTGAGCAACACCGAACGGGCCATGGTGATGCTGCTCGACCACCCCGGCGACCCGGGCGAGCACGCCACGGACCCCGGTGCGGAGGGGTGGAGCGACGGCTACGTACTCGCCAACGGCCAGGAGGACGAGTACCCCGACGCGGACACCGTGCCGCTCCACGAAGGACTGCGCATCGTCCGCCGCATCCTCACCACGGGCTGCCCGCCGTCCGACTCCTCGTGGACGGTCGACCGCTGAACGCGAGCCCCTGGCTCAGGAGGACGGGCACTCCGTCATCTCCGGTTCGTTCGGCGGGTCCGGCCTGTCCAGAAGCGGGCCGAGGTACTTGTTGAAGAGCTGCTGCCACTCCCCGTTGCGCATGATCTTCCGCAGCGAGGCGCACACCTCGCTCTTCAGCCCCTTCTGGTCCGGCTTCATCGCGACGCCGTACCCCTCCGCGCCCGGCCCGCTGTCCAGCCGCTTCAGCTCGCCCGGGTTGCGCTTGACGAACCCGGCGAGGATGACGTCGTCCGTGCTCACCGCGTAGACCGACGACTTCGGGTCCAGCAGGTCCCCGACGCACCGGTCGTAGCCGTTCGGCAGCGAACGCGTCATGTTGTAGCCGGCCTTGGGCAGCCACGTCTCGTACGTCGAACTGCGCGCCGTGCAGACCTCGTACTGTCTCTGCTGGAGCATCCGGGAGTCGTCGATCGACACCCGCTTCGCCTTCTTGCGGACCATGAAACCCCGGCTGGCCACGTAGTACGGTCCGGCGAACGCAACGCTGTAGTCGGGTGCCTTCGCGTGTTTGCGCTCGTCGGTGATGCTGTAGGTGGCGATGACCAGGTCCACGTCGCCCTTCTGCAGTATCGTGCTCCGGTTCTCGCTGCTCACGGGCTGGAAGCTCACCTGGTCGCGCGTGTAGCCCATGTCCTCGGCGATGGCGTGGGCGAGATCGATCTCGTAGCCGTGGTACTTGCCGTCCCTGCCCTTCTCGCTCAGGCCGGGCTGGTCGGCCTTGACTCCCACGTTCAGCCTGTCGTGCCTTTTGATGTACGGCTCCGACCGGGCACCCGGGTCCGGCTTCCGACCTGCCTCCGACTCGCCGGTTCCCTGTATCCGCTCCACGGCGTACCAGCCCGCGCCGAGCAGCAGGGCCCCGCATACGACGCCCGCCGTGAGCTTCTGCCACGACGGGACGCGCTTCTTCGGCCGCGACGAGGCCGGGGGCGGGGGTGAGAGCGGCGCGGGAGGCCGTACGGGCGGCTGGGGATCCCCGGAACCGGACTCCCCCGACTCCCGCTTCTGCTCCTCCTGCTCCCGCTCCTGCTCCTGCTCCTGGTTCTTGTGCGTGCCCTGGGACGCCCGCTCCCCCACCGGGACCGGGGCCGTCCTGCGGAGGATGTCGCGGAGCATGACTTCCGCGCTCTCGGCGCCCAGGCGCCGGGTCGGGTCCTTGTCCATCAGCTGCCCCACGACCTCGGCCAGCTCCTCGCCGTACTCCATCGGCAGCGGGGTGGACCGGCAGGCGGCGACCAGCACTTCGTACTCGTTCGGCCGGTCGAAGGGGTGCCTGCCCTCGACCATCTCGTACAGCGTGACGCCCAGCGACCACAGGTCGGACGCGGCTGTCGCCGGGGCCTCCTGCGCCGTCTGGCTGAGGATCTCGGGCGCCAGGTACTTGAAGGTGCCGATCAGTTCACCGGCCTTGGTGAGCGGGGCGGCGCCGTCGAAGGTGGCAATGCCGAAATCGGCGAGGATCGCGAAGTCCTCCTTCGCGAAGAGGATGTTCGCGGGCTTCACGTCACGGTGCACCACCCGCGCCTCGTGCACCGCGCGCAGGCCGCTGAGCACCTGGAGCCCGATCGCCGCCGTCCGCCGCACCGAGAGCCGCCGCTCCGCGCGCATCAGGTCCGCGAGCGACCGCGCGTCGAGCAGGTCCATCACGATCCAGACCTGGTTGCCGGACTCGACCCGGTCGTGCACCGCCACCACGTTGGGATGCCGGATCTTGGCGATGGCCGCGGCCTCCCGCCGGGCCCGCTGCATCATCTGCTCCTGCGTGGCCGCGCCGGCGGCGTCCCTGCTGAGGAGTCCCTTGACGGCCACGTGCCGGTCGAGGCGGGTGTCCAGCGCCTCCCAGACCTCGCCCATGCCACCGCGCCCGAGGCTGTGCAGAAGTTCGTAACGGCCGTCGATCACGATGTGCGGTACGGGGGCCACGGGGCGGTTGAGTGACTCCTGGGAGCCGGCCGACCGACCGTCGTGGGCGCCACGGGGCGTTTCGTCGCCGTTTCCGTGGTCCGAATCACGGCCGGCCGTACCCTCACTGTGCATGCGACCCCCTGTGGACTACATGGATGCAACAGAGTAGACGCTCGGTCATATGCACAGCGCCGAGCGTCATTTACGTGCAGCCCGTGCCCGCCCCGAGCCGCCTCCTCCCCGTACAGGGCCTCGGTCCTGCCGTCGGTGGCGTTGCCCGAAAGGGCAGACGGCGGTGCCCTTCCGCTCGCCCCGCCCTTCTGCGCGACCAGCGGGGCCGGGCCGCAGGCTGAGGCGGCGAGTGGGCTGTGCGTCGGGGGCCGGGAGGGCGGATGAAGGCGGTTCCGGGGCAGGACCCCGCCTCCGCGTCCGGTCGTGGGGGTACCCCTCATCGCGACAACGTGACATCCGGCCCCGAAGTGTCACGTCTGCAAGCACCCCCACCCCACCGCCCGCCGGGCGACCGCCCCGCTCCCGACCGCCGCAGCGTGCAGCGTCTTCAGCGTGCGGCGGGGAATCGTGCGGTGTCCCGTCTGGTCGCCCAGCGCTACACCCCTCCGGTCAAGCCCTCCCCCGCCCAGGCCCCCGGGTTCCGGAAGGTGAAGGCCGACATCGCGGCGAAGAAGACCCGCCTGGCCGTCCACGCTCCCGCCGCCACGGAGTCGAGGTCCGCGCAGGACGCCGCGGTCGCGCCCCCGGACGACAAAGAAGCCCAGGGCAAGGCCGCCAACACCGAGAAGATGAACGCCGCGAAACCCGGCGAGTTCAACAAACAGGCCTTCATCGACGCCGTGAACAAAGCCATCGACGCCCAGGCCCCCAAGAACCT
>NZ_JBHJQP010000274.1:0-6994 GCF_042262625.1 Streptomyces sp. NPDC056347
TGGGTGGGCGGGGCGCCGCGGGGGGTGGTGGGGTGGCCACCTAAGACCCACCGGGTGTGGCCCAGGCCAACGCCCCGGGGGGGGGCGCGGGCCCCGGGCCCCGCCCCCCCGCCCCGCCCCGGGCGCTTCGGGCCGCCGGGCCGCACCCGCGGGCGGGGCGCCTCTCGTACACCGTCACCCTGCGCCCGCGGACCTGCTCGTCGGCCACGGCCGTGAAGTGCTTCCTCAGCACGGAGGTCTTCACCCGGTCCCGTGCGGTCGCCGACCCGCTCGCCGCCCGGGGGGTGTCCGTCACGAGCAGGATGCGGCGCTCGGCGAGCATCGCCGTACGGATCCGGTTCGGTGCCAGCTCCACGCCCCCGAGGGTGCCGGATTCCTCCGGGCTCCGTGCCAGGGCGATGTCCCGCAGACCGGAGAAGGCGTCCGGGGAGACCGCCCTGGTGTCCCGGCGGAACGTGGGGACGAAGACCACCGCGTCCCCGGTCCGCTGCAGCCGCCGCACCTCCGAGGCCACCGCCAGGACGTCGTCCACCCGGCTCGAGGGGGACCGTTTGGCCAGGGACTGGGGCAGCAGCGCCGCCATCGCCACGACCAGCACCACGGGCAGGACCGCCGGCGCCGCCCCTGGACGCCGGGACCCCACCGCCCGTACCGCCGCACCGACCGCCGTGCCGATCAGCAGCGCCAGCCCCAGCAGGCTGAAGAGGATGTAGCGGTCCAGGAACAGCGGCCGCACCAGCGAGAGCCCGACGAGGCCGAGCTGCGGGACCGCCAGCAGCGGCAGCGCGACGGCCGACACCGACAGCCGCCTCGCCCGGGGCCGGTCCAGCAGCGCGCCGATCCCGCCGATCGCCAGCAGGACCGCCGGGCCGATGAGCATGTGCCAGGTCAGCGGCGGTATCCAGGAGACCTGCGAGGCCTGGCTCCGGCTGAAGACGATCAGCGGCAGCACGGCGGCCGTCGCACCCGCGGCCGCGACGGCCCAGCGCTTCCACACCGTGCGCCGGGCCCCGCTCCAGGCCAGCGTGGCCAGGTGCGCCGGGAGGATCAGCAGCGAGAGCCAGTTCAGCAGACCGCTCATCGCGACCACGCCGCCGTAGGTGGCCCAGTGCACCGTGCGGCCGCGCCCCTGCAGCAGCGTCACGAGCAGCAGGGTGGAGATCCCGGCCCCGGCCGCGACCAGGGCGTACGGCCGCCCCTCCTGGAGGTGGAACTGCACCGCCGGAAGCAGCCCGAAGGCCATTCCTCCGGCCAGCCCCGCCCACGTACCGGCGAGCCGGCGGCCCATGACCGCCACGCAGGCCGCCGCCACGCCCGTGGCGACGACCGAAGGAAGCCGCAGGGTGGTGGTGTTGGGGCCGAACCATTCGAACAGCGCATGCATCAGCAGGTAGTAGCACCCGTGCACGACATCGATGTTGCCCAGCATGTGCCAGATCTCGGCGGTGGACCGCTGGGCCACCTGCCAGGTCGCGGCCTCGTCCCGCCACACGCTGTTCTGCCGCGCCAGCCCCCACAGACCGAAGGCGAAGGTCCACACCATCGGTATCAGCCAGACGAGAGTGCGGCGACGCGCGGAGCCGGCGAAGGACGCACCGGACGGCGTCCCGGACTCCGGGGAACGGGGAGAGGGGCGCGGGGTACGGGACGTGGATATCAAGGAGGGCTTCCGGAGCAGCGGGCGGACAAGGGCTGAGCGCCACTCGGGAAGGCCCCGCTCCAGCGAACCGGAAAGCCGTGGGAACCGCAGTCCCCCCGCGCGGCCCTCGTGAAGGCAGCCGCGGTCGAGGCCGCCGTGGAGGGGCCGGCCCGTCCCGCGCCTTCCGGTCATTCGATCACGGCGCCGCTCAGTGGGAGGCCGCCGCCCCCAGTCCCGCCAGCAGCAGCACGGTGAAGCGCCGCGCCCAGTCCTCGTCGACGGGCTCGGCGCTCACCAGTGCCCGGTGCACCACCGCACCGGCGATCACGTCGAAGATCAGGTCGGCGGTGGTCGCGGCGGCCTCCGCGTCGTTCTCCACGGGCAACTCCCCGCGCTCCTGGGCCCGTTGGCGCCCCTGGAGCACCAGCCGCTTCTGCCGCTCGACGATCGAGTCGCGGATGCGCGCGCGCAGCGCCTCGTCGCGGGTCGACTCCGCGACCACCGCCATCAGTGCCGTACGGGTCTCCGGCCGCTCCAGCAGTGCGGCGAACTGGAGCACCACCGCCTGCACATCGGCCGACAGGCTGCCCAGGTCCTGCAGTTCCAGCTCGTCGAAGAGGACCGCGACGGCGTCCACGACCAGCTCGTTCTTGCCCGCCCACCGCCGGTACAGGGTCGTCTTGGCGACCCCGGCCCGCGTCGCCACGTCGCCCATCGTCAGCTTCGACCAGCCGAGGTCGACCAGGGAGGCCCGGGTCGCCTCCAGGATCGCCTCGTCGGCGGCGGCACTGCGCGGGCGTCCCGTTCGAGGGGGTTTGGGGTGGCTGCGGCTCAGCATGCCGCGACCATACCCGCCAGTAAGTACAGCGGACCGGCCCCGGGGACCGTGAGACAGATCACCGGTCGCACCTGTGCGCGACGGGGGTGCGACAGTTACGCTACGGGTCGTAGCGTAAGGACGGCGGCCGTGCCGTCGTGAACGCCGCAACCGATTGACAGCCACAAGGCTCCGGGTGGGGACCCGGTGCCGCACAGGGCCGTTCAGGGGCCCCTGGGACCGTGTTCGTCCGCACGCCCCGCACACCGGCGGGGGCGGCGGACGGGCGTGGTTCCGGTATCGCTTTCCGGATCGGCGCACCGAGGGGGGAGGATGTACGCATGCAGCCTAGGAACATGTCCATGAGCGGCGTCGTCGACCTCGCCGCGGTGAAGGCGGCCGGTGAGGCCAAGGTGAAGGCGGAGCAGGCGCGGGCCGAGGCCGCCCGGCAGGGTGGCGGCGGTGCCGTACCGCCCTCCGCCCTGGTGATCGATGTCGATGAGGCGGGCTTCGAGCGCGATGTCCTGCAGCGCTCCGCCGAGGTCCCGGTCGTCATCGACTTCTGGGCCGAGTGGTGCGAGCCGTGCAAGCAGCTGGGTCCGCTCCTGGAGCGGCTGGCCCGTGAGTACAGCGGCCGCTTCGTGCTGGCCAAGATCGATGTCGACGCCAACCAGATGCTGATGCAGCAGTTCGGCATCCAGGGCATCCCGGCGGTCTTCGCCGTCGTCGCGGGGCAGGCCCTCCCGCTCTTCCAGGGCGCGGCCCCCGAGGCCCAGATCCGTCAGACGCTGGACCAGTTGATCCAGGTCGGCGAGGAGCGCTTCGGTCTCACCGGCATCGCGGTCGACCAGGACGCCGCCGCCGACGACGCCGCGGAGCCCGCCGAGGTTCCCGCCGGCCCGTACGACGCCCTGCTGGCGTCGGCCGCGCAGGCGCTGGACGCGGACGACTTCGCCGGTGCCGTCCAGGCCTACCGGAACGTGCTGTCCGACGACCCGGCCAACATGGAGGCCAAGCTCGGTCTCGCGCAGGCCGAACTCCTGTCCCGGGTCAAGGAGATGGACGCGCAGCGGGTCCGGGAGGCCGCCGCCGCGAACCCGGCCGACGTGCAGGCCCAACTCGCCGCGGCCGACCTGGATCTGGTCGGCGGTCATGTCGAGGACGCCTTCGGCCGGCTCGTCGAGACGGTGCGGCGCACCTTCGGGGACGACCGGGACGCGGCGCGGGTGCGGCTGCTGGAGCTGTTCGAGGTGATCGGCCCCGACGACCCGCGGGTCATGGCCGCACGGACGGCGTTGGCGCGGGTCTTGTTCTGATGTGACAAGCGGCCGCGGTACCCGCCCGGGAACCGCGGCCGTTTTCGCGAGCGGACGATAAGAGACGCCCCTGCTTTACCAAATCTTGATAAAGCAGGGGCCTGTTACTCGCAGTAAATCGGGTGCGGAGATCTGTCCGCGCCGGTATGTCATTGCCCCCTTTTGCCCGTTGGCCCGGTGCCACCCTGTGTGGCCGGGCGGTATCAGGGGGTCGAGCAAGGGTTATCGGGTCGTTACTAGCGAGTAACGAACCCCCTTGTGCCACGGGCGGGAATGCACCACGATCGGCCACGCTCGGTCCAATGACGCCAGCCCGGCTGCCAGTCGGCGCGGGCGGCCCCGTTGGTTCCCCACCGAGTGGGCCGGCGGCAGTGGCGTCGGCTCCGGGCAGGGGGGTTCCTGTCGTCCGGCAGGGCCTGTCCGAAACAGGCCGCGCGCACGCGCGGCCGGTGGTTGTCGCTCGGGGGTGATCGCCGGTGATTCGGACGCGGTTCCTGCCTCCGTGCGCGGGCGCTCTCCTTGCCGAGGACGTAGCACTTCTCCCATCCCAGGACGGGCCCAGGCCCGGACCGGAGATGTACGTCCGAGAAGGAGGAAAATAATGAGTTCCCAGGTTCGTGGCGGCACCAGATGGAAGCGTTTCGCTCTGGTGATGGTGCCGAGCGTCGTCGCGACCGCGGCGGTGGGTGTCGGTCTCGCGCAGGGTGCCCTCGCGGCGTCCTTCAGCGTGTCCGGCCAGAGCTTCAAGGTGAGCACCGACAAGCTCGTCGGCCATGACTTCGTCCAGTACGGCTCGGTCGCCACCGGTATGGACCCCGAGGGCAAGAACGGGGCTCACGCCGTTGCCGTGTCCGGCTTCAGCAAGGCCACGATCACCAACATGTGCCAGTCGGTGGTCACGCCGGGCCTGCCGTTCGGCCTCGGCACCGTCACGCTGCAGCTGAAGGCGGGTACGGACCCGGCGAAGCCGGTCCGTGCGACCAACCTGTACCTCGATGTCGCCGAGCTCGACGCCGACGCGTCGTTCAAGAACATCGACATCGGTGTCGCCGCGGGTGCCATGGGCAAGCCCGGCATCCAGGCCGGTACCGAGAAGGCCGTCAACCCGAACGGTTTCGCGCAGCGCGCCGAGTCGGTGACGCTGAAGAACGTGAAGCAGACGGCATGGGCGACCACGGCCGGTACGTTCAAGCTCAGCAACCTGAGCCTGCGGCTGCACAGTGGCGTCAAGGAGTGCTACTAGGCACCCGCCGGGTGGCCGGAGCATCCCCGAGGGGGCTCCGGCCACCCACCCTTTCACTTCTCACAGCAGTACCGGTTCCAGGGAGCTGTTTTTCATGAGCCCCGAGTCCACAGGGCAGAACGAGCATTACCTCACCGCCTTCCGGCGCGGATTCCGCGCCTGGCGGGGTAATCGGCCGTTCTGGGCGGGCCTGTTCACCATGGTGGGCGGCCTTCCCATCGCGTATTTCCCGTACGCCAACATGCACCTCGGCAACGTCACGCTGGCGATGTCCACGACCGCCGGTGCCGGGTCCCTGATCATCGGGGTCCTGTTGATAACGCTGGGGCTCACGATGTGGTTCCACCACATCGTGAGGGTGTTCGCGGGCGTCGCCGCGATCCTGCTGGCGCTGATCTCGATCCCGGTCGCCAACCTCGGCGGCTTCCTGGTCGGTTTCCTGTTCGCCATGCTGGGCGGCGCGCTCTCCGTCTCGTGGGCCCCGGGCGAGCCCGCGGCCGTGGACGCGGCGGCGGAGAAGGCCGGGGCGATGTCCGGCGTCGGGGCGCAGGAGCCCGGACCCGGGTTCCACGGCGCGGCGGCGGTGCCACAGCAGCGGGAGCAGTACGACACGACAGTCGAGGCCGATGGCGGGAGGCACCGTGAGGGGTGACGAGACGCAACTGAACTCGGCCGGGGAACGCCCCGGCACCAGAAGCGGACCGCGCCACGCCGCCCCCCGGAAGTCGTTGCTGACGAAGCTGCACATCCCGGCGGGCAAGGCGTTCGCGCTCGCCGCGATGCCGACGGCCGTCTTCGTGGGCATGGGGCTGACCCCCAAGCTCGCGCTGGCCGACGACAACCCGGACATCCCGTTCGCGCCCGGACCCTGCGTCACCCGCTCCGACGAGCCGAGCGAGTCGCCCTCGCCGGCCGCCTCGAAGTCCGCCTCGCCGTCCCCGTCCGCCACGCAGTCCGGTGACGGGAAGAAGGACGACGCCACGACGGCCCCGAAGCCCTCCGGGACCCCGTCCGCCGAGGACGCGGCGAAGCCGGAGGCGAAGTCCGCGGCCGAGCCGGCCGAGGCCGACGCCGCCGAGCCGAGCGCCTCGCCCACCCCGACGAAGTCGAAGAACCCGCTCGACCCGCTGGGCGTCGGCGACGCGCTGAGGGACCTCTTCGGCATCCCGGACAAGGAGGCGGACACCCCGCCCTCCCAGCCGGCCACCGACTCCCCGGAGCCCGGGGCGTCCAAGGGCACGGACGCACCCGCCGACGAGCCGGCCGCGAAGACCGGGAAGACCGCGGACTCCGCGAAGACCGGGGACGCCGCGAAGGGGGCGGCCGACAGGACCGCCGACGCCATCCGCGAGGCCGCGGGCAAGGCGGGCGAGAAGGTCGAGGAGCTCGACGACAGCGTCAAGGGCCTCGACGCCAAGAAGGACACGGACGTCCCGGACGGCGCCAAGCAGCCCTTCCCCTGCCCGACCCTCGACGCCGAGGCACTGGCCGCGGCCGACCTGGAGACCGGCGTCCCGCTCCTCCCGGACGACCCGTGGATCCTGGAGAGTTCGGCGCTCACCCTCAGCGGGCTCGACTACAAGGGCATCGTCGAGGTGAAGACGTACAACGGCACCGTCAAGAAGGTGCTGAAGTTCACCGCCAGCTCCATCGACATCGACAACCTCCACCAGAAGACCGTCGGCCCGGTCGGGACGACGGCCCACGTGGAGGCGCGGAAGGGCTCCAAGTCCACCATCCGCGACGGTGAGGTGACGATGTACACCGAGGAGCTGAAGGGCAATCTCTTCGGCCTCATCCCGGTGACGTTCAGCCCCCAGGCACCGCCCCCGCTGAACGTGCCCTTCGCCATCTTCACCAAGGTCAAGGTGACCCAGGCGGGCCAGTTCGGCGGCACCCTGACGATCCCCGGGCTGCACAACTACTTCACCGGCGGGAACTGACCGTACGGACGGCCGCGGGCCGCACTCCTCGTCGGG
>NZ_JBHJQP010000275.1:0-6981 GCF_042262625.1 Streptomyces sp. NPDC056347
GCCCGCCCCCGTCCACCTATCCGCACCGGCCCCGCTCCGAGGGGCTCAGAAGAACACCGACCTCCGCCGCACCAGCAGCCGGTACAGCGTGTGCTGGATCTGCTCCCGCACCTGATCCGTCAGGTTGAACATCAGCATCGGGTCCTCCGCCGCCTCCACCGGATACCCGCTCGTGGGGATCGGCTCCCCGAACTGGATCGTCCACTTCGTCGGCAGCGGCACCGCCCCGAGCGGCCCCAGCCAGGGAAACGTCGGCGTGATCGGGAAGTACGGAAAGCCGAGCAGCCGCGCCAGCGTCTTCGAGTTGCCGATCATCGGGTAGATCTCCTCCGCCCCCACGATCGAGCACGGCACGATCGGCACCCCGGCCCGCAACGCCGTGGACACGAAACCGCCCCGCCCGAAGCGCTGGAGCTTGTACCGCTCCCCGAACGGCTTCCCGATGCCCTTGAACCCCTCCGGCATCACCCCCACCACCTCGCCCTGCCGCAGCAGCCGCTCCGCGTCCTCCGCACAGGCCAGCGTGTGCCCGGCCTTGCGGGCCAGCTCGTTGACCACCGGCAGCATGAACACCAGATCCGCGGCGAGCAGCCGCAGATGACGCCCCGCCGGATGGTTGTCGTGCACGGCGACCTGGAGCATCAGCCCGTCCAGCGGCAGCGTCCCCGAATGGTTGGACACGATCAGCGCCCCGCCCTCCGCGGGAATGTTCTCGATGCCCTTCACCTCGACCCGGAAGTACTTCTCGTACACCGGCCGCAGCAGCGACATCAGGACCTGATCGGTCAGCTCCTCGTCGTAGCCGAACTCGTCGACGTCGTACTCACCGGTGACCCGCCGTCGCAGGAACGCCAGCCCCCCGGCGATCCGCCGGTCCCAGTCGCCGCGCTCCGGGCCCTCCTGCCGGCCGGAGGGCGCCGCTCCGTCCCCCGGCTCCCGCCGGGGCTCCGGGGCGTCCTGCTGCCCTGGAAGGGCGCTCACGGCCGCCGTGCCCGCCGCAGGGGCCCGGCGCCGGGCCGGACGCGCCGCACCACCCGCCCGCGAACGGTCCTCGTCGAACGGAATGACCTTGGCATCCGCCATCCTCGGTGCGCTCCTCTACCTGCCGCCGGAGGACGGCACGCTGTCGCCGTCCCCGCTGATCCCCGAAACATCGCCGCCCGCCCCCGCGAACGACAGCGCCGCCAGCCGGTCGACCGCACCGCCCACCACCTCGGGCGGCAGCAGCCCCGCCCCCTGCCCGCGGACGAACTCCGCGAACGTCTCCGCCGTGCCGAACCGGGGGTGGAAGCCCAGCGTCTCGCGCATCTGGACCGTCGAGACCACCCGGCCATGGGTGAGCAGCCGGATCTGCTCCGGCGAGAAATCCGTCATCCCGACCCTGCGCAGCGCCTGGCCGACCCAGGTCACCGCGGGCAGCAGCAACGGCGCCGTCGGCCGCCCCAGCCGCCGCGAGCACTGCGAGAGCAGCAGCACCCCGTCCCCGGCGATGTTGAACGTGCCGCTGTTCAGCGTCCCGCGCCCCGGCTCCCCCGCCGCCACGCCCAGGACGTCGACGACATCGTCCTCGTGCACGAACTGGAGCCTCGGGTCGTATCCGAACACCGTCGGCAGCACCGGCAGCGACAGATAGTCCGCGAGCGGCGAATCGGCCCGCGGTCCGAGGATGTTCGCGAACCGGAGCACGCACACCGCCACGTCCGGCCGCCGGCGCGCGAACCCGCGCACGTAGCCCTCGACCTCCACCACGTCCTTGGCGAAGCCACCGCTGGGCAGCGACTTGGGCGGGGTGGTCTCCGTGAAGACCGCCGGATCGCGCGGCGCCGAGCCGTACACGTTCGTACTGGACTTGACCACCAGCCGCCGTACACTCGGCGACTTCTGGCAGGCGCCGAGCAGCTGCATGGTGCCGATGACGTTGGTCTCCTTGACCGTCGTCCGGCCGCCCGCGCCGACCGCCTTGGCCGAGACGTCCAGATGCACCACGGTGTCCACCGCGTGCTCGGCGAGCACCCGGGCGATCGCGGGCTGCCGGACGTCCGCCCGTACGAACACCGCGTCGCCCAGCGTGTGCCCCGGCGCGACCGCGTCGACGGCGATCACCCGGTCCACCCCCGGATCCCGCTGGACACGCCGCACGAAGCGGCCGCCCAGCTGCCGGGCCGCTCCCGTGACCAGCACGACCTTCCCCAAGATCAGCGCCTTCCGTCGAAAGGAATCCCTGGCCGTCACCGTAGCGGGTGAAACGCACCGCAGCCCTTCCACCGGACCGGTGGAAGGGCTGCGGGAAACACGAACTGCGTTCGCCTACTTCTTGTTGCGACGCTGAACGCGCGTGCGCTTGAGCAGCTTGCGGTGCTTCTTCTTGGCCATCCGCTTGCGCCGCTTCTTGATAACAGAGCCCACGACTACCCTCGCTCACTTCTTCTTCACTGGTGCGGGGCGTCTGGGCCCACACGACCTACGTCGGCCTAGCCTACCCGCCAGCGCGTGAGGGGCGTAATCCGAGGTGAACCTCAGGCGGACTCCACCCCCACAAAGGACTCGCGGAGATACTCGTGAACCGCTTGCTCCGGCACCCGGAAGGACCTGCCCACCCGGATCGCCGGCAGATGCCCGCTGTGCACCAAGCGGTACACGGTCATCTTCGACACTCTCATGACCGAGGCGACTTCCGCCACAGTCAGGAACTTGACCTCGTTGAGAGGCCTCTCGCTGTCAGCAGCCATGACTCACCTGTACCTTCCGCACGAGACGCGCACCGGCTTCCCCTCCGGTGACTCTTCGTCGTTGTGCGCTCACTGCCCAGGTTAGGGGCGGGTGATGCGAGTGGGGAAGAGGGGAGACGATCGACCGCCTACCGTGACAGAAACGCCCGATTGAGTACATACCGAGTGAGCGGCCGGTAGAAGGCCGACGGCACCCCGTCGTCCACCGGAACGGCCACCGCCACCCGCCCCTCGGCCTCCCCGACGAACAGCGCGGGATCGTCCGTGTCCGCCAGGCCGATGGCCTCGATGCCCAGCTGACCTGCCCCGCAGACCCAGCCGTGGTCCCCGACCACCAGTTCCGGAAGCGGGCCGCGCTCCTCCGCGGCCGCCGCCAGGACGACCCGGACCGGCAAGGGTGAATGGGTGTGTGCGCCGGTGTCACCACCGTCCTCCCGTGCGCCGGGCTCACGCACCATCGCGACTCCCCGTACGTAGTCGAGGCTGCACGTACGTACGCCGAACCGGGTCGTTATGTCGACACATCGCCCCTGCGCCGGGGTGAGTACACGGCATCCCGCCGCCGACATCGCGTCTGCCAGCGCTGCGTAGAAACCGAGCAGCCGATGCGGATGCCCGGTCCCGAACAGCACCGGCGCCCGCCGCTCCGCCGCGCACGACAGCCGGTCCGCGAAGGCGTCCAGGCCCGCCAGCGTCCGCTCCGGATCGATCACGTCCGGCCCCAGGACATGCGCCGGATCGTCCGAGACCCCGCACTTGTCGGCCATCAGCCGCAGCAGATCGGCCTCCGCCCAGCCCCCTCCGGGAAGCAGACCGAGCGTCACCCGCGGATCCCCGGCCGCGAAGAGCCGGTAACTCCGCAGACTGGTCTCCCTCGACGTGGCCACGGGCCCGGCCAGCCGGGCCGCCAGCAGATGCGCACGCAGCGCTCCGGTGCTCAACACCCCACGATGCTCCCCCACCCGCCCGGACGAGGGGCCGGAAGCCGATGACTCCATACCGTTGGCGCAACCATTACGCGCCACCGCGCACGAGCCCGCGCACACGAGCCCCACGCACGAGCCCGCGCGTACGCACAGCCGCCCGCGGCCCGGCTCAGGTCAGCAGCCCCCGCAGCGGGAACGCCGCCCGCCGCGCCGCACGCACCGCCTGGTCCAGCCGGTCCGCCGGGTCGTACCCCTCCTCCCACGGCTTCCAGGAGGGCGTCCGCCCGTCCGTCATCCTGGCCGGCCCCAACTGCCGGGTACGGGCGTACACCTCGGCCCGCCACGACTCCGGGATCATCGACTCCGGCTCCACCGGGGCGTGCGCGGCGATGCCCACCAGATGCGTCCAGGACCGCGGCACCACATCCACCACCGCGTAACCGCCCCCGCCGAGCGCCACCCACCGACCGCCCTCCGCGTACGCGTGGGCCAGGTCGTGACAGGCCGACATCACCGCGCGCTGCGCGTCCAGCGACACCGCGAGATGGGCGAGCGGGTCCTCGAAATGCGTATCGGCCCCGTGCTGGGTCACCAGCACCTGTGGCCGGAAATCCGCCAACAGCTCCGGCACCACCGCGTGGAAGGCCCGCAGCCACCCCGCGTCCCCCGTACCGGCCGGCAGCGCCACGTTCACCGCACCGCCCTCACCGGCCCCGGAGCCGGTCTCCTCCGGCCAGCCGGTGTGCGGGAAGAGCGTCCGCGGGTGCTCGTGCAGCGAGATGGTCAGGACCCTCGGGTCCTCCCAGAACGCCGCCTGCACCCCGTCACCGTGGTGCACGTCCACGTCGACGTACGCGATCCGCTCGGCGCCCAGCTCCAGCATGCGTGCGATGGCGAGCGCCGGGTCGTTGTAGATGCAGAACCCGGCCGCACCGCCCGGCATGGCGTGGTGCAGCCCGCCCGTGAAGTTCACCGCGTGCGCGGTGTCCCCGCGCCACACCGCCTCGGCGGCCGCCACCGACTGCCCGGCGATCAGCGCCGAGACCTCGTGCATCCCGGCGAACGCCGGATCGTCCACCGTCCCGAGCCCGTAGCGCTGATCGGCCCGCTTCGGATCGGCCGAGGCGGCCCGCACCGCGGCCACGTAGTCCTCGCGGTGCACCAGCCGCAGCGTGGACTCCCCGGCGGGCCGGCCCGCCACCACGTCCACCGCGCCGTCGAGCCCGAACGCCCGGACCAGCCCCATGGTCAGGGCCAGCCGGACGGGGTCCATCGGGTGACTCGCCCCGAAGTCGTATCCCGTTACTGCGTCATCCCACATCAGCTGTGCGCGGCCGCTCATGCCCGCCACCGTATCGGGCGGACTCCGCCCCGAACGACTTGGCGTACACCAGCGTCGCGAGCACCAGCACCATCGGTACGAGCATCGCGCCCCGGTAGCTCCAGGCGTCCCCTATCGCACCCACCAGCGGCGATCCCACCAGGAATCCCACGTAGTTGAAGATGTTCAGCCGGGCGATGGCGGTGTCGCTCGCCCCGGGGAACATCCGCCCGCCGGCGGCGAAGGTCTGCGGCACGATCACGCACAGCCCGAGCCCCAGCAGTGTGAACCCGAGCATCCCGGTCCATGCCCCGCCGGCCGCCGCAACCACGACGAACCCGGCCGCCGCCAGCACGCTCCCGCTCCGCACCACGGCCACGGCCCCGAACCGCCGCACCCCCAGGTCCCCGACGGCCCGCCCCAGCAGCGTCGTCACCATGTACACGTTGTACGGCAGGGTCGACAGCTGTTCCGAGCTCCCCAGGACGTCCTGGAGGTACTTCGCGCTCCAGTTGGAGACCGTGGAGTCCCCTATGTACGCGAAGCTCATCACGAGGCAGAGCGGCATCAGCAGCTTGAACGAGACGGACCCGGCCCCCTTGCCCCGGTCACCCGGCTCCTTCTCCGCGGAGTCCGAGGAAGCGCCGTCCGCGTACCACCGGCTCCCCACGAGGGCGGCGGGCAGCAGCACGACGACCGCCGGGAGGTAGGAGACCAGCAACGAGAGGTCCCAGTGGGCCCCGGCCCACGCCATGGAGGCTCCGGCGATCCCGCCCAGGCTGTACGCGGCGTGGAAGCCGAGCATGATGGACCGTCCGTAGGCCCGCTGGAGGCTGACCCCCATCATGTTCATGGAGGCGTCGAGCGCCCCGACTGCGAGCCCGAACATGCCGAGCGCGAACGCCGCTTCCCACAGCGTGTTCCCGGCTCCGGCCCCGAGTAGCGCGAGCAGCACGACGGGCTGGGCCCACCGCAGCACGATCCTGGGCCGTACGCGTACGACGAGCTTCTCCGTGACCACGCTGCCCGCCCCGGCCAGGATGGGCACCGCCGCCAGGAACGCGGGCAACAGCCCGTCCGATATCCCGTACCGGTCCTGAATGGCGGGGATCCGCGTCACCAGCAGAGCGAAGGTGACTCCCTGGACAAAAAAGCTCAGCGTGAGGGAGGCCCTGCCGTGCCGCAAACCAGCATGTGTCATGGCCGCGAGCGTAGGGCCAGTTTCTACCGGTGGGTAGATGGATCACGCGAGCAATTCGCGCAGCTGACTCATGTCGGAGAAGCACCCGGTCGCCCCGGTGAGCCGGTCCGCGGGCATCATCGACGTGAACCCGTACACGTCCATGCCCGCGGCCCTGGCCGCCTCCACGCCGAGCGGGCTGTCCTCGATGACGACGCACCGTTCGGGGGCCACGCCCATCCGCTCGGCGGCCAGCAGAAACAGGTCGGGCGCCGGCTTTCCCTGCCCGACGTCCTCCGCGCTGAAGATCCAATTCTCCTCGAACCACTGGTCGAGCCCGGTCCTGCGGTGCCCGACCCGGATCCGCTCGTGACTCCCGGAGGAGGCGACACAGTACGGAACGCCGTCGGCGACCAGCTTCCCCAGGACGTTCTCGACGCCCTGGACCGGTTCCAGCTCCTGCTCGAACGCGGCGAAGACCCGCTCGTAGTACCTCTCGTCGAAATCCGGGGGCAGCTTCTCCCCGGTCCGCTCCTCCACGAGGTCGTGCACCCTGTGCATCGCGGCCCCCATGAAGTCCCTCAGACACTCCTGGTACGACGTGGGGTGACCGAGCTCAGTCAAATACTCGGCCATGATGGTGTTGGCGATCGGCTCGCTGTCCACGAGCACACCGTCGTTGTCGAAGATGACCAGTTCGTAGCGCATGGATCGAGCCTAGACGTTCGGGAACGCGAAAAAGCCCCGTGTCCTGACGGACACGGGGCTCATTCACAAAAGGAGTTCGGCGGCGTCCTACTCTCCCACAGGGTCCCCCCTGCAGTA
>NZ_JBHJQP010000276.1:0-6908 GCF_042262625.1 Streptomyces sp. NPDC056347
CTTCCGTTCCTTCAGGTCACACTCAGACGTTGATGCCGTGCGAGGCCAGGAAGGCGATCGGGTCGATGTCCGAGCCGTACTCCGCACCGGTGCGGACCTCGAAGTGCAGGTGCGGTCCGGTGACGTTGCCGGTGGCGCCGGAGAGGCCGAGCTGCTGGCCGGCGCTCACGGTCTGGCCCGCCGAGACGGACAGCGAGGAGAGGTGGCCGTACTGCGAGTAGTGGCCGTCGGCGTGCTTGACGACGATCTGGTTGCCGTAGGCGCCGCCCCAGCCGGCGGTGACGACGGTGCCGGAGGTGATGGCCTTGACGCCGGTGCCGGTGGCGACGGGGAAGTCGATGCCGGTGTGGCTGCCACTGGACCAGTTGGAGCCGGAGGCCCGGTAATTGGTGGTGTGGTTGCCGGGGACCGGGTGGACGTAGCCGGAGCCGGTGTCCTCGGTGGCCGGCGCGGCGGCCGGGGCCGGGGCGTCCTCGGTGGCGGAATCGGCCGGGGCGGGCTGCCCGGCGGCCGGGGCGACAGCCTTCGACGGCAGGGCGGTACCGGTTCCGGCACCGGCGGGCGCGGCCTTGGCGGCGGTCGCGGCGGAGAGGGTCAGCTTCGTGCCGGGGAAGATCAGGCTCGGGTTCCCGCCGACGGCCTCGCGGTTGTCCTGGTACAGCTTCTGCCAGCCGCCCTTGACGTGGTGCTCGGCGGCGATCTTCGACAGGTAGTCGCCGGTGACGACGGAGTACGTGGTGGGCGCGGCCTTCGGGGCGGCCTTCGGCGCGGTGTGCGCGATGGCGGTCCGCTCCGGCGCGGCGACCGGCGCGGACTGCTCCGCGGCGTGGGCGCCGGTGGCGCCGAGCAGCGGCAGTGCGATGACGGCGCCGCCGGTGCTGACCGCGGCGAATCCGCGGGCGATGGGGCCGACCTTGGGACGGCGGTGCTTACCCGTGATGGGCATGGCGTCTTTCCTCTCCGGCGCCTGCGAGGTGAGCTGTCGGGTTCGGGCTGGAGATGCCCGGCCGCACCGCGTGCGGCTTCACCCCTAGCCGGCCGGATTTCTCCGGTCGGCGGCCTACCTGGTTCCCCCGCTCCTGCCACGCGATAAGTGGATGTGAATTCCGGTCGGCGGCAGGATTGGGCGGGCCGTCCGGAATGACGGTGACCGTAAGCGAGCCGGGACGGCGAGAACAAGCGGCAGGTTCCACGCGGGTATTCCGTTCCGGGAATTCGATTCGGAATTCCGGTCACCCTCCGTGGATTATCGATCTTGGAATTCCGCGCCGCGCACGGAATGCCCGCCGCTCCCGCCGCCACGCACCGTCACGAATATGATCCCGCTCACGAGCTTCCGATCATCTCCCTTATAAACAGGCGATGTTCTGAAAAAGTGCACATTACGGACACGTGCGAAGCGGTCAGCGTCTTCCGAGTCGCAGCACGCGCGCGTCGAGATCGCCCCTCAGTCCGGTGTGCAGCCCCTGGTGCAGCAGCACCGAGCCGTGGTGGACCGCCCCGGTGTCCCGGCAGGTGTACGCCGCCGCGGGATCGAGCCCGCGCAGCCGCAGGGCCGGCGGGCGCTCCCCGTACCGCTGGGCCGCCAGCCACATCAGGACCACGGTCTCCTCGCCGAGGACGTACTGGACGGCGCTGAGGCCACCGCGCGGCGCACGCAGCCGGTACAGAGCGCCGTGCTGCACCACGGGGCGGATCTCCTTGTAGAGGTCCACCCAGTCACGCGCCTCGGCCAGCTCCTCCTCGCTCCATTCGGTGAGGTTCCCGCCGATGCCGAGCACCCCGGCCATGGCGCTCACGAAGCGGAAGCGCAGCGAGCTGACCCTGCCGTTGAGCTGGCGGTTCGGGCTGTCGGTGACCCAGGCCGCCATCACCCGGGCCGGGTGGAGGTGCCCGAAGCCCTCGTGGATGGCGAGCCGGTCGAGCGGGTCGGTGTTGTCGGAGGTCCACACCTGGTCGGTACGGGAGAGGATGCCCAGGTCGATCCGGCCGCCGCCGCCCGAGCAGGACTCGAAGGCGACGGCGGGGTGTGCGGCCCTGAGCCGGTCGATCAGCGCGTACAGGGCCTGCACATGGGCGGTCCAGATCTTCTGCGGATACTCCTCGCCGGGCCAGCCCGGATCGGTGAAACAGCGGTTGAAATCCCACTTCACGTAGTCGACGGGGGTGCCGGAGAGCAGCGTGTCCAGCTGGTCCCAGAGGTAGGCCCGGACATCGGGCCGGGCCAGGTTGAGCACCAGCTGGTTGCGGTACTCCGTCCGGGTCCGGCCGGGGACGTGCTGGACCCAGTCGGGATGTGCCCGGTAGAGATCGCTGTCGGGGTTGACCATCTCCGGTTCGACCCAGATGCCGAACCGCATGCCGAGCCCGTGCACTTCGTCGGCGAGCGGCTTCAGCCCGCCGGGGAAGCGGTCCCGGTCGGGGGTCCAGTCGCCGAGCCCGGCCCGGTCGCTGGTCCGCCCGGCGAACCAGGCGTCATCCACCACGAACAGCTCGACGCCCATCGCGGCGGCGCGCCGGGCGAGGGCCCGCTGCTGGTCCAGCGAGATGTCGAAGCCGGTCGCCTCCCAGGAGTTGTAGAGCACCGGGCGCAGGCTCCCCGCGTCCGGGACGACATGGGCCAGCTGCCAGGAGTGCCAGGCCCGGCTGGCCCCGCCGAAGCCCCCCTCGCTCCAGAGCCCGGCGAAGACGGGTGTGGTGTACGACTCACCGGGGGCGAGCCGGAGCAGCCCGGAATCGTCGTGACCGGCGCCGCCCGTGATCTGTACGAGTCCGTCGGGCAGCCGCTGCACGCTGATCCGCCAGGAGCCGGACCAGCCGAGCGCGCAGCCGTAGACCTCGCCGCTCTCCTCGGTGGCCGCGCCGTCGGCGTCCAGCGCGGCCCACGGCAGGTACTGGTGGCCGGTGTGGCCCCGCCTGCTGGAGATGACGCTCTCGCCGTGGAGCAGCTCCGCGCGCTCGATCCGGGTCTCGGCCGACCAGCGGCCGTGCAGCCGGCTCAGCCGCCAGCCGTCCCGGGCGGGCAGCGACCAGGCGGCCGCGTCGGCACGCAGCAGTTCCAGCGGCGGGCCATCCGGGCCGGCGTGGGCGACGGTGGCCCACCGTTCCACGACGTCGGAGTCGTCCCGCATCCGGTAGTGCAGGGTGAGGGCGAGCCCGTGTACGGCGTCGGTGAACCCGATCCTCAGTTCGTCGCCCTCGGTACCGGCGGACCGGAAGGCCCATTCGGTGCCGCGGACGAGCGGGGTACGGACCGAGAGCGCGGGGCGGACGAACCTGGGGCCGCCCTCCACCGGGTATTCCTCATGGCCGTCGAGGGGGGATTCGAAGGACCGGTGGGGCAGGTCCGGTGCCGCGGCCAGCGACTCGGCGGCCGCGAGGGTGATCCTCGGTCCCCAGTGCAGGTGGAGCAGCTCGTCCCGTTCGGTCAGTGCCAGTGCGTAGCCGCTGTTCTCTCCGGTGAGCAGCCAGGTACGGCCGGTACGGCCCGTCTCGATCATTGCGCCCCCGTCGTCCGGCAGTTCCGCACATCATCGGCCGCCGAGGGGGCGTGGGCAACGGTGCCTCACGGGGTGGGCCGGCGGCCGGGAACCGGAGTCCGTCCGGGCGCCGAACCCGGGTATCGCCCCGGGTATCGACAGGGAAGAGCCGGGATGATTGCCTGAGGAATCGATGTCGTATCGTCGCCGCAGTCGTGCCGCCGACGACCAGCGCCGGCGCCGGACATTCCAGGAGTCACCGTGACGCAGCAGTTGCCGCAGGTCCCGTCGACGGAGCCCGAGCTGGCGGGTGTCCGCAACTTCCGCGACGTGGGCGGGCTGCCCACCACGGACGGCCGGCGGGTGCGCCACGGGCGGCTCTTCCGCAGCGGCCATCTGGCGCACGCCACCGCCGAGGACACCGCCTTCCTGGGCGGTCTGGGCCTGCACACCGTCTTCGACTTCCGCAACTCCGCCGACCGCCGCCTCGACGGCCTGGACGTGGAGCTGCCGGGCGTGCGGAACGTGAGCATCCCGCTCTCCGACCCGGCCGACGGCGCGGAGTTCTGGCACATGGTCCGGGACGGCGACACGGCGCAGCTGCGTTCCATACTCGGCGACGGGAAGGGGGCGAACCGGATGATCGCCTCGTACCGCTCGATCATCCGGGACCGCACCGCCGAGCACAGCCGGGTGCTGCACGCCCTGGCCGAGGACAGTGTGCCCGCGCTGATGCACTGCGCGGCGGGCAAGGACCGGGCGGGGCTGTCGATCGCGGTGTCACTGCTGGCCGTCGGGGTCGAGCGCGATGCGATCGAGGCCGACTACCTCAAGTCGAACGACGCGCACCGGCGCTACCGGATGCGCCGCAGCGACACCTCGGCCGCCGGGATGTCGGCCGAGGTCATGGAGCTGCTGAACCCGCTCTTCGGCGCCCGCGCCGAGTACCTGGCCGCGGCCTTCGCGACCATCGAGGAGACCTGGGGCAGCACCGAGCGGTACTTCTCCGAGGGCCTCGGGCTCGCCCCCGAGACCCGTGAGCGGCTGCGCGAGCGGCTCCTCGGCCAGGGGTGACCCGGTGCGCTCAGCGCTTGCCCGCCACCTCGAACAGCAGGTAGAGGAAGGCGGCGACGACGTGACCGGCGACGAGATAGGCGATGAGCCGGATCACGATGCCGCGCGGGAACTTCCGCTCCTGGGCCTCGTAGTGCTTGCTGGAACCGAGCGGGTCGTAGTTCTCTGAATCGGACATGACGGTCCTCTCTGGCGACCGGGAACCGGTCTCAGTGGTGAATGTCGCTGCCGAGACACAGCTCGGCGGCGGGGCTCTGCAGCAGGGTGTGGACGAAGAGGAGCTCGGCACCCTCACGGCCGGTGGCCGTGATCCGGTGCGGGGTGAGGGAGTCGAAGTGCGCGCTGTCGCCGGGGGCGAGGTCGTGCACGGTGTCCCCGAGCCAGACCCGGAGGTGCCCGGCCAGCACGTAGAGCCATTCCTCGCCGGGGTGGACCCGTACGAGATCGCTTTGCGCACCGTGCGGGACCCGGACGCGGAGGGCCTGCATGGCCCGGCCGGGGCCGCCGGCCCGCCGGTACATCCAGCCGTCGGCCTCGGCCCCGTCGTACGTTCCGCCCCGGATGATCGCGTCGCGTTCCGGGGGCATCTCGCCGAGGAGCTCGGAGACCGTCGTGCCGTAGATCCTGGCGAGACCCAGGAGCATCGGCAGCGAGGGCTGGCGGCGGCCCGTTTCGAGCCGGGAGAGATGGGCGGGTGAGAGCCCGGCCCGCTGGGCGGCGCTCTCCAGGGTGAGACCGCGGCTTCTGCGCAGGTCGCGCAGGCGGGGCGCGACCCCGGGCAGCTCCTCGGCCACCCCTCCGTCTGGAGGATTCATGTACCCATTGGGCCAGGTGACCTGCCTGAGAGGCAAATTCCTTGCCTCTCAGGCAAAAGCCCTCAGCGGTTGGCGACCGCCTGCTTCACCAGTGTCCTCCCGAAGTCCCACATCAGCCCACCCCCGCCGTGTGCGTCGTCCATCACCTCGGCGAACGCGGCGACGAAGCGGTCGACGTCCGCCTCGTCGACCACCAGCGGCGGGATCAGCTTGATCACCTCCAGGTGGTCGCCCGAGACCTGGGTGAGGATGCGGTGCTTCTGGAGCAGCGGCACCACGACCATCTGGGCGAAGAGCCCCTTGCGGGCCGCCTGGAGCATCGTCCAGCGGCTGCGCAGCTTCAGCGAGGACGGCCGGCCGAACTCGATGCCGATCATCAGCCCGCGTCCGCGCACCTCGTGCAGCAGCTCGTACCGGCCGACCAGGGCGGCCAGCCGTTCCCTCAGCAGGTCGCCGGTGCGGCGCGCGTGGGCGACGGTGTCCTCGTCCTCCATCACCGCGAGCACCGCGAGCCCGGCCGCCATCGCCTGGGCGTTGGAACCGAAGCTCGCGGAGTGCACCAGCACCCGGTCCATCGAGGAGTAGACGCGGCGGAAGATCCAGTCCTTGCCCAGGGTCGCGCCGACCGGGACGTAACCGCCGGAGAGCGCCTTGGCGACACAGACCAGATCGGGCTCGACGCCCTCCTCGTGCTGGTACGCGTAGAAGTCACCGGTGCGGCCGAGGCCGGTCTGCACCTCGTCGGCGATGAGCAGCGCCTTGTGCCGGTGCAGCAGCTCCTGCGCCTCGCGCAGGAAGCCGGGGGGCGCGGCGTGGACGCCCTTGCCCTGGATCGGCTCCACGACCAGGGCCGCCACGTCGCCCCGCTTCAGCTCGCGCCGCAGCGCGTCGAGGTCCCCGAGCGCGATGGCGGTGTCGGGCAGCAGGGGTGCGAAGCCGTCCCGGAAGCCGCTCTCCCCGTTGACCGAGAGGGAGCCGGTCGTCAGTCCGTGGAAGGCGTGGGCGCAGTACAGGACGCGGGGTTTCCCGGTGGCGTAGCGGGCGAATTTCAGGGCCGTCTCGACCGCCTCGGTGCCGCTGTTGCCGAAGAAGACCCGGTCCAGGTGCGGGCTGTGCGCGAGCAGCCGTTCGGCCAGCAGTCCGGGCAGCGGCTGGCAGTCGAAGCGGGTCAGGTCGGGCAGTGAGGCGTCCAGCACGTCGTGCAGCGCCTTGCGCACGACGGGGTGGTGGCGCCCGAGGCCCATCACGCCGAAGCCGGCGAGCATGTCGAGGTAGTCGTTGCCCTCCGCGTCCCAGAAGTGGGCGCCCTCGGCCCGTTCGTAGACGTTGTCGAAGCCGATGGTGTGCAGCATCCGGGGCAGCTGGTGGTTGAGGTGCCTGGTGTGCAGCTCGTAGCGCTCGGCGCCGCGCTCGGCGAGGAGCCGCGCCAGATCGAAGCCCTTGGGCCGGTCGTCCGTCATTGCCCGCTCTCCTCGTTCCTGGGGTGCCCGGGGTGGCCGGTGGCGGTCCCTGGGGGCGCCGGCGGGCCGGTGGTCCGGGG
>NZ_JBHJQP010000277.1:0-6508 GCF_042262625.1 Streptomyces sp. NPDC056347
GTCCACCGGGGGAGCGGGCCGCTTCGGGTCCGGGTCCCGACCAGGGCCCCGATCCGGGTCCCCGCCTAGAGGCCGCCGCGCAGCCCCTCCGCCAACGGCCCCACCAGCGGCAGGTCCTTCAGCGCCCCGCCGCTGGTCAGCGGGTCGGTCAGGGCGGTCGTGGAGAGCGGCTTGAAGTCGGCGACCTGCGTCTCCAGCCCGTTGGTCAGCGGGTCGGTGCCCGTACCGGCCAGCGGGTCGAGCCGCAGATGCGTCACCGGGGCGATGCCGTACTTGAGTGCCACCCCGAGCGCGCCGGTGGTCGCGCCCAGGGCCGCGTCGGCGTCCGTACCGAGGCCGGAGCCGCTCTCGGTGCCCACGGCCGGCACGGGGGCGGGCGTCGCCGCCTGGGCCGCCGCACCCCCCGCGCCTAGCGCGGCGCCCACCGCCGTGACGGTCAGACCTGCCCTCAGCAGGGCGCGACGACGGGACCTGGAAAGTGCGTGACGTGCCATGGAATTCCCACCTGATCGAGACGATCGAGTAATCACCTGAGTGCGTAGAGTAAGTGAGGTGTGATGCTGGATACCAACACAGGCACCGGGGGATCCCCTGCCCGGGTCAATGCCTCACACTCGTGTTCTGTGAATGCCCAACCGACCCCGACCCGCGTGGTGCTGCTCGCCGGCCCTTCCGGCTCCGGCAAGTCATCCCTCGCCGCCCGTACCGACCTGCCGGTGCTGCGCCTGGACGACTTCTACAAGGAGGGCGACGACCCCACGCTGCCGCTCGTCCCCGACAGCACGGACATCGACTGGGACTCCGCGCAGTCCTGGGACTCGGACGCGGCGGTGTCCGCGATCGTGGACCTGTGCCGTACGGGGCGCACGGACGTCCCGGTCTACGACATCTCCACCAGCTCCCGGACCGGCCGGGAGACCCTGCACATCGACCGCACGCCGCTGTTCGTCGCCGAGGGGATATTCGCGGCGGACATCGTCGAGCGGTGCCAGGAGCTGGGCGTGCTCGCCGACGCGCTCTGTCTGCGCGGCCGCCCGACGACGACGTTCCGCCGCCGCCTGATGCGGGATCTACGCGAGGGCCGCAAGTCGGTGCCGTTCCTGCTGAGGCGCGGGTGGCGGCTGATGCGGGCGGAGCGGCGGATCGTGGCCAGGCAGGCGGCGCTGGGCGCGTACCCGTGCGACAAGGAAGAAGCCCTGGGGCGGCTCGCCGCGGCGGCGGCCGGACGCTGCCGACGGGCCTCCGCGACCCGGGAATCGGCGTAGTGGCGTAGCGACGGGACGGTGCGCGGCCCCCGGGCCGCGCACATGCGTGCCTGCCGACGCGCCGGCATACCGGTGCGCCGACAGGCCGACGGGGTCGGACAGGCCCCCCAGCCCGTCCGACCCCGCTGCTTTTCCCCGTACTCCGCCGCCTCCCCCGAAGCGGCGTCCCCCGTGGTTCCCCCCTGTTCCCCCGTTTCCCCCGTTTCCCCCCAGCCTCAGGCCACCAGCTCGCCGAAGGACTCCTCCTGGTCACGGCCGAAGCTGAGGACCTCGTCCTCGCGCAGCCGGCGGAGCGACCGCCAGATGCTCGACTTCACCGTGCCGACACTGATGTCGAGGATGGACGCGATCTCCGGGTCGGTGCGGCCCTCGTAGTACCGCAGGACCAGCATCGTGCGCTGGAGTTCGGGCAGTCGCGCCAGCGCCTGCCAGAGCACGGCGCGCAGTTCCGTGCCGCGCATCGCGTCCGTGTCGCCCGCCGTCTCCGGCAGCTCCTCGGTCGGGTACTCGTTCAGCTTGCGCCTGCGCCAGGCGCTGATGTGCAGGTTCGTCATGGTGCGGCGCAGATAGCCGCCGACCGCGGCCTTGTCGCTGATCCGGTCCCAGGCCCGGTACGTCGAGAACAGCGCGCTCTGCAGCAGGTCCTCGGCCTCGAACCGGTCACCGGTCAGGTGGTAGGCGGTCGCGTACAGGGAGGCACGGCGCTCCCGGACGTAGGCCGTGAACGCCGCTTCGGCGTCCTCGGCCCGCGCCGGGGCCGTCCGCTCCCCCGAGCCCTCCCCGTACGCGCCGCCTCCGTCGTTCCCCCCGGTCTCCCCCCGGTTTCCCCCCGCAGGAGCGTCGATCACCGTCATGTACGACGTGTGCTGACGCCCGGTGCCGCGCACGCACCCCCGCACGCCCGCGGCACCGGACTTCTCGGCGCTCCTGCCGACATCGTGGAGACGCGTGACAACTGCGCTTGCGGTGATGCTGTGAGTTGCGTTCATCTCGCGCCCCCTATCGGTGGAGTCCGTCCGTTCCTGTGCCAATGAGCTTGGCCCGGCAGTTTCATGACGCTGTCCGCCGACTGTCACAGAGCTGTCACAGGCACCCCCGCACCCGTATCCGGGACGCGGGTGACGCGTGGGAAGACGCACGAGTAAGGGCCAACTGTCGAACTGGGGCTCTGCCATGGGTCAGAATGACCAGCGTGCCTTTCCTGTTGCTGATCGAGGACGACGACGCCATCCGCACGGCCCTCGAACTCTCGCTGTCACGCCAGGGCCACCGTGTGGCCACCGCGGCGACGGGAGAGGACGGCCTGAAACTGCTGCGCGAGCAGCGGCCGGACCTGATCGTGCTGGATGTGATGCTGCCCGGTATCGACGGTTTCGAGGTGTGCCGGCGCATCCGCCGCACCGACCAACTGCCGATCATCCTGCTGACCGCGCGCAGCGACGACATCGACGTCGTGGTCGGACTGGAGTCCGGCGCCGACGACTACGTGGTCAAACCCGTGCAGGGCCGGGTGCTCGACGCCCGGATCCGCGCGGTACTGCGCCGCGGCGAGCGCGAGTCCACCGACTCCGCGGCGTTCGGGAACGTGGTGATCGACCGTTCCGCGATGACCGTGACGAAGAACGGGGAGGACCTCCAGCTCACGCCGACCGAGCTGCGCCTCCTGCTGGAGCTGAGCCGCAGGCCGGGCCAGGCGCTGTCCCGGCAGCAGCTGCTGCGGCTGGTCTGGGAGCACGACTACCTCGGTGACTCCCGGCTGGTGGACGCGTGTGTGCAGCGGCTGCGCGCCAAGGTGGAGGACGTGCCGTCCTCCCCGACGCTGATCCGTACCGTCCGGGGTGTGGGCTACCGGCTGGACTCGCCCCAGTGACCGCTGCCCCCATACGGAGACTTCTCACCGGGCTCCGCTGGACGAGCCTGCGGCTGCGGCTGGCCGTGGTGTTCGGTCTGGTGGCGCTGACCGCCGCGGTGTCCGCGTCGGGAATCGCGTACTGGCTGAACCGCGAGGCGGTGCTGACCCGTACGCAGGACTCCGCGCTCGGGGACTTCCGCCAGGAGATGCAGAGCCGGGCGGCCACGCTGCCGATCCGCCCCACCCGGGACGACCTGCAGAACGCCGCCGTGCAGATGGCGAGCAGCTCGCCGGGGTACAGCGTGCTGCTGGTCGACGAACGCGACACCGGCAAGCCGATCGTCGGCAACTCCGACCTGGACACCTTCACGCTCGACAACGTGCCGCCCTCGCTCCAGAAGGCGGTGGGCAAGAAGCAGCCGGTGGGCTCGGGCAACAAGTACGAGTACCACCTGTTCTGGCAGCGCACCAGCATCAACGGCACCCCGTACCTGGTGGGCGGCACGAGGATCATCGGCGGGGGACCGACCGGCTACATGCTGAAGTCGCTGGACCAGGAGCGGCAGGACCTCAACTCGCTCGCCTGGTCCCTGGGCATCGCCACCGCACTGGCCCTGATCGGTTCGGCGCTGCTCGCGCAGGCGGCGGCGACCACCGTGCTGCGCCCGGTGCGACGGCTCGGCGACGCCGCCCGCAAGCTCGGCGAGGGCAAGCTCGACACCCGGCTCGTGGTGTCCGGCACGGACGAACTGGCCGATCTCTCCCGTACGTTCAACCGCACCGCGGGTTCGCTGGAGAAGCGGGTCGCGGACATGAGCGCGCGGGACGAGGCGAGCCGCCGGTTCGTCGCCGACATGTCGCACGAACTGCGCACCCCGCTCACCGCGCTGACCGCCGTCACCGAGGTGCTGGAGGACGAGGCGGACGGCCTCGACCCCATGATCGCGCCCGCGGTGCACCTGGTGGTCAGCGAGACCCGTCGGCTCAACGACCTGGTGGAGAACCTGATGGAGGTCACCCGCTTCGACGCGGGTACGGCCCGGCTGGTCCTCGACACGGTCGATGTCGCCGACCAGGTCACCGCCTGCATCGACGCCCGCGCCTGGCTGGACGCGGTGGACCTGGACGCCGAGCGCGGCATGATGGTCCGCCTCGACCCGCGCCGCCTCGACGTGATCCTGGCGAACCTGATCGGCAACGCGCTCAAGCACGGCGGCTCGCCGGTGCGGGTCGCGGTGCGGACGGAGGGCGAGGAGCTGGTCATCGAGGTCCGGGACCACGGTCCGGGCATCCCCGAGGACGTCCTGCCGCACGTATTCGACCGGTTCTACAAGGCGAGCGCCTCCCGGCCGCGTTCCGAAGGCAGCGGGCTCGGCCTGTCGATCGCCATGGAGAACGCGCACATCCACGGCGGCGACATCACGGCCGCCAACTCTCCGGACGGTGACGGCGCGGTGTTCGTGCTGCGGCTGCCGCGCGACGCCGAGCGGCTGACCCGTACCGCCGACGGGGACGACGCCGGGGACCGGGACGAGGGGGACGAGACCACATGACGGGCAGCAGCAACGGGCGCCGGGGGCGGCGCCGCGGGGCTCTCGCGCTGGCCGGGGTCCTGGCCGGGGCCGCACTGGTCACCGGCTGCGGGATCAGGTCCACCACGGTCCCGGTGGACGCCGGGGCCGCACCGTCCCAGGTGCCGTGCACCGTACCGGCGGACAGCGTCACCACGCAGTCGCTCCGGAGCGTGCCGGTGGAGATCTACCTGGTCTGCTCCTCGCAGCTGGTCACGGTGGACCGTGCGGTGTCCGCCGACGCGTCCGCACAGGACCGGGTCCCGTTGGCGCGGGCGCTCCTGGACGAGCTGCGCCGCGAGCCGGACGCCGAGGAACGCCGGGCCGGGTACGCCACGAGCGTCCCGAAGGGCCTGCGGATCGGCCCGGCCCGCCACGGCGACCGCAAGGACACCCTGCGGCTCAGCGAGCAGCCGGAGAACCTCCCGTCCGACGCGCTGGCCCAGATCGTGTGCACCTACGCGGAGAACGACACGCTCGCCCCGCGGGGCACGGTGGTGCTGGGCGGACCCGGGGGGTACCCGGCGCGGGGCTATCTGTGCACCTCGGAGATGAAGGCGCGCCCCAGCGCGGTCCCGAGCACGGTGACGGTCCCGGCCCCGGTGAACGGCACGGTGAACGGCGCTGAGACCGGTACGGGGACCGGCACGGGGCTGGTGCGGTGACCGGCTCGGGGATTGGTGCGGTGAGCGGTACGCGGCTGGTCCGGTGAGCGACGCCGGGCTGGTGCGGTGACCAGCTCCGGGCTGGTGCGGTGACCGGCTTCGGGGCCCGGGTTCTCGTTACCGTATCCGGACGTGCGGATCGAGAGGCGGCGGAACCGATTCCGCCGCCCGTCGCGTCTTGGGGGGCGTGCGTCAAGGTTCGGACGGTCAGACCGTCATCCGCTTCCGCGCGGCCGGAGTATGCCTGCTCCTCGCGCATCTGCTGCTGGTCGGGTGGCTGACCCTGCGCCCGCTGGACGTGCCCTGGGCGACCGCCTCGAATCTCCGACTCTTCGCCGGAATCCGGGCCGATCTGGCCCTCGGCCCGGTCGAGGCCGCCCGCCGGATCGGCGAGGGGCTGCTGCTCCTCGCCCCGCTGGGCGTCCTGCTGCCGATGGCCGGAGGCCGGCTCACCGTCTCCCCGTGGGCCTCGCTGGCCCGTACCGTCGCGGCGGGAACGCTGATCTCCACGCTCATCGAGCTGGCCCAGACCGGCGTGCCCGGCCAGGTCGTCGACGTCGACTCGCTGCTGCTGAACACCGTCGGCGTGGCCGGTGCCCATCTGCTCGTCGTCCCCATGTGCCGGGCGCGGCTGCGCCGCCGGAAGCAGGGACGGGTCGGAGCTCTCCCCCACCCCAGGGACGAGGCCGCTCAGGGTGCCACCCCGACGATTCCCAGGGTCGGAATCGCCCCGTAGAGCGACGCTTTGCCCCCCGTGTTCCGGAGACCATGGAGTCAATGGGAGCACGGCAGAACGGCTCCCCCGCAACGGATTCCGGCAACGGATTCCAGCAACGGTTTCGCGAAGGAGCCCACCATGGCCGGACTTGTACGCCCCCACGAGGGACGCATGATCGGCGGAGTGTGCGCGGCGCTGGCACGGCGCTTCGGCACCTCCGCGGGAACGATGCGCGTCATCTTCCTGGTCTCGTGCCTGCTGCCGGGGCCGCAGTTCCTGCTCTACCTGGCGCTGTGGCTGCTGTTCCCCGCGGAGGGCACGAAGCCGGCCACCGACTGGTGACCCCCTGACCCTCCGACGGGTCCCTCCGGCTGGTCCCTTCCGGTTGATCCGCCTTCCGACGCATACGCCCGTGGGGCGGCCACCAGGTCCTGGTG
>NZ_JBHJQP010000278.1:0-6482 GCF_042262625.1 Streptomyces sp. NPDC056347
GGCGACCACCGACAGCAGCACGACGACGGCCCTCGCGAGCCCCTCGGGCGAACGCAGGTACTGCTGCGGCGCGTAGAAGGCCGGTGCCGCCGGTACCCCGGCGGCGCCGGCGCAGGGCGCGCAGCGCCCGTCACCGGTGACCGGCGGTCTGAGACGGCAGGTGGAGCAGAGCATGAAGCGGAACCCCCCGGGGTTGTGCGCGCGAGCGGTTCACGGGCACGCGGAAAGGCACGTTCCTCCCCGGAACGCGCGACATCCGGAACCTAGGCGCTGCGTTCCTCCCTGTCCACAGGAATCGCGTTCAGCCCGTCGCGTCCAGCCGGTCGGCCAGGGCGCGGAAGCGGTCCCAGCTCAGCGCCGGTCTGCCGGGGACCCACAGCTTCTGGGCGACCGCGCGCAGCGGCATCCGGATGCCCCGGGCCACCTGCTCCGGGGTCTGCGCCTGCGGGAGGTCGCCCCAGACCGCGAACCGGCCGCCGAGGATCCGGCCGGAGTAGGAGGCCGGGACCGGGCTGGTGCCGCGCAGGACCAGCGGGGTCCACTGCTCGTAGATCCGCTCACCGGTCGGGTAGACGAAGTTGTTGGGCTGGCCGAGCACGTAATAGAGGTACTCGTCGTTGAGGTTCACCAGGCGCCGCCCCTCGCGCAGGTACTCCTCGGGCTGCCGGGCGCCGTACTCCTTGCCCGTCCAGTACTCGACCTCGATGTCCTGGTCGGCGTGGACGGTCCCGTCGCGGAAGAAGCCGTCGTTCCACGCCTTGGGCTGTTTGCCGTGCGGGCGCACCACCGCCGCGCGGTCGTTCAGCCAGCCGGTGGTCAGGTCCTTGATGGAGGCCGCCGCCCCGTACTTCTGCTGGGCGGCGCGCTGGAGCTGCGGGTAGGAGGCGGCCGGGTCGCGGGCCATCAGTGCCAGGTACTCGTCGCCGCCCAGGTGCCAGTAGGAGCCGGGGAAGAGCTCGGTGAACTCGCCGAGGAGTTCGTCGACGATCTTCGCCGAGCCGGGGTCGGAGATGTCCAGGGACCCGGGCGAGCGCACGCCCGAGACGTTGCGCAGCTGGAGCCCGGGGTGGGCGCGGAGCACCGCGCCGAGGTGTCCCGGCGAGTCGATCTCCGGGACGACCTGGATGTGCAGCCGGGCGGCGAGGGCGACGATCCGCCGTACCTCCGCCTGGGTGAGGTGCTGCGGCGACACCACCTCGGGGTGGGTGCGGGACTCGATGCGGAAGGCCTGGTCGTCGGAGAAGTGCAGGCCGAGCTGGTTGAGCTTGAGGTCGCCCATCTCGCGCAGCCGGTCCTCGATCCAGGCGGCCGTGTAGTGCTTGCGGGCGATGTCCAGGTTGAGGCCGCGCTGCGGCCGGTCGGGGCGGTCGCGCACCTCGCCCTCCGGCATCGAGCCGTCGGCGCGCACCGACTGTTTCAGGGTGCGCGTCCCGTAGAAGACCCCGGCCTCGTCCGGTCCGCTGATCCGGACCCGGCCGTCGTGGACGTCGAGGGTGTACGACTCGGGGGCGCCGCCGCCCGGGGCGAGGGCCAGCTCCACGTCACCCGCGCGGACGGGGACCTCGCCCCGGTAGCGGATGCCCAGCTCCCCGGCGAGCAGCCGCCCCTCGTCCGCGAGCGCCCCGCTGCCGGCCGCGACGACGACCCCGCCGCCCTGGCCGGGCCGCCAGCCGGGGCCGTGGGCCGCGCGGTGCTCCCGTACGGCGGGGATGGTGCGGGGTGCGGTGGAGAGCGGGTAGCTCCGGGTGGGCGAGGGGACGACGGCGCGTACGTCCGTCTCCCGGCCGGCGGGTCCGGTGCCGGAGCCCTCCGGCCAGACGACGACCGCGACCGTCGCGGCGGCCGCCGCGGTGAGGGCCGCACCTGCCACGAGTGCGCCACGTGAGAGCGGCATCGGTCGGAAACCTCCGTTGTCCGTGGGGGGGGTGAGAAGCGGGGGCGTGAGGAGCGGGGGTGGACGTGGGGGCGTGAGGGGCGCGGAGAGCCGTGGCGCGTACGGGGTCGTCCACCCGAAACGCCGGGTGGCACCGGACGAACAGCTTTTCCGTCTCCCTGGTCTACGGTTCACCGGGCGTTCCGAAACACTCCCGTCCGGGTGAAGTTCGCGCATTTGTCGGACGTGCGTTGCCGCTGATCGCTAGCGTTGAGAACCATTCGTACCCAGCTTCCCCCCTTCGCCCCGCATCTGCCTGGTCCCCTCCGTCGCTCCCCGCCCCAGGGTCACAGATGCCGTTGATCCGAGGAGCCCACGCTGTCCAGGTCCAGCGAGTCCCGCGCCGGCTTCCCGGAGCAATTGCGGCAACCGGCCACCCGGACGGCCGTACCCGCCCAGAGTTCCGGCCCCGCCCCCGCCCCGGGGCTCGACGATTTCAACACCGCGCCGTCCGCCGAGGCCGAGGCCGCCCTGCTGGACTGCTGCGGAAGCCACCGCTGGGCCCAGCGGCTGGCCGCCCACCGCCCCTACCCCGATCTCGACTCGCTGCTCGCCGCGGCCGACGAGGCGGGGTACGACCTCGCCCCCGCGGACCTCTCCGAGGCGCTCGCCGCCGAGGTCTCCCCCGGTCTGCACGACACCGCGCCGCACTCCGCCCATCTGGCGCTGCGGGCCGCGCACGCCGCGTACGAATCGCGCTTCGGCCATGTCTTCGTGATGTGCCTGGACGGACTGGACCCCGCCGAGCAGCCGGACCAGGTGCTCGCCGGCATCCGGGCCCGACTGGGTCACGAGTCGGACCAGGAGCGGGTCGTCAGCGCCGACGAGATGCGGCGGCTCGCCCGGGGCCGCATCATCGACCTGGTATCGGGTTCATAACGGAAAGGACTCGGCGAGTGCGCCGAACAGCCCGTTCTAGCCCGTCCGTGCCTGTTTGATTGCCACTTTGATCACACCGCGGGCCCCCGCGCGAACGAACCGACAAAGCGTCGCTACGATGGCCGGGGCCGGTGGACCGTACCCGGCCGGGTCAGACCGACAGTCAAGCCGGCCGACCCCAATCCCCGCTCCCGGAGGGTTCTTCCGTGCCGGCTGGAACGCTGTACCGCGGCCGGGAAGGCATGTGGTCCTGGGTGGCTCATCGAGTCACCGGTGTCCTCATTTTCTTCTTCCTGTTCGTACACGTCCTGGACACCGCTCTCGTCCGCGTCTCCCCCGAGGCCTATGACGACGTCGTGGCCACGTACAAGACGCCGATCGTCGCGCTGCTGGAATACGGCCTGGTGGCCGCGATTCTCTTCCACGCGCTGAACGGTCTGCGCATCGTCGCCGTGGACTTCTGGGCCAAGGGCCCGCGCTACCAGAAGCAGATGCTCTGGTCGGTCGTGGGCATCTGGATCGTGCTGATGGTCGGGGCTCTGTACCCGGTCCTCGGCCACGCCGTACGCGAAGTCTTCGGGAGCTGAGGCCCATGTCCACCGAGTCCTCCGCCGCGATCGGCTCCGTCGAGGGTGTCGGCCTGTACGACGTCGACAACCCCGCCCCGGTCATCGAGCCGCCGCGCAAGCGCACCGGCAAGACCCCCAAGGGTTCGCGCACCAACTTCGAGATGTACGCCTGGCTCTTCATGCGCCTGTCGGGCATCGTCCTGGTCGTCCTGGTCCTGGGCCACCTGCTGATCCAGCTCGTGCTGGACGGCGGCGTGTCCAAGATCGGCTTCGCCTTCGTGGCGGGCCGCTGGGCCTCCCCGTTCTGGCAGCTGTGGGACCTCGGGATGCTGTGGCTGGCCATGCTGCACGGCGCCAACGGTCTCCGTACGGTCATCAACGACTACGCCGAGCGGGACAACACCCGGTTCTGGCTGAAGATGCTCCTGTACACCGCCACGGTCTTCACCGTCCTGCTGGGCACGCTGGTGATCTTCACCTTCGACCCGAACATCCGCTAGGCGCCGGGCCAGAGGGACCAGAGGAAATCATGCAGATCCACAAGTACGACACCGTCATCGTCGGCGCCGGCGGCGCCGGTATGCGCGCGGCCATCGAGTCCACGAAGCGCAGCCGCACCGCGGTGCTCACGAAGCTGTACCCCACCCGCTCCCACACGGGCGCCGCGCAGGGCGGCATGGCCGCCGCGCTGGCCAACGTGGAGGAGGACAACTGGGAGTGGCACACCTTCGACACCATCAAGGGCGGCGACTACCTGGTCGACCAGGACGCCGCCGAGATCCTGGCGAAGGAGGCCATCGACGCCGTCCTCGACCTGGAGAAGATGGGCCTGCCGTTCGGCCGTACGCCCGAGGGCAAGATCGACCAGCGCCGGTTCGGCGGTCACTCCCGCAACCACGGTGAGGCCCCGGTCCGCCGCGCCTGCTACTCGGGCGACCGCACCGGCCACATGATCCTCCAGACGCTGTACCAGAACTGCGTCAAGGAGGGCGTGGAGTTCTTCAACGAGTTCTACGTCCTGGACCAGCTGGTCGTCGAGGAGGACGGCGTCAAGAAGTCCGCCGGCGTCGTCGCCTACGAGCTGGCCACCGGCGAGATCCACGTCTTCCAGGCGAAGTCGGTCATCTACGCCTCGGGCGGCACCGGCAAGTTCTTCAAGGTGACGTCGAACGCGCACACCCTGACCGGTGACGGCCAGGCCGCCTGCTACCGCCGGGGCCTGCCGCTGGAGGACATGGAGTTCTTCCAGTTCCACCCGACGGGCATCTGGCGCATGGGCATCCTGCTGACGGAGGGCGCCCGCGGTGAGGGCGGCATCCTCCGCAACAAGGACGGCGAGCGCTTCATGGAGAAGTACGCGCCGGTCATGAAGGACCTCGCGTCCCGTGACGTCGTGTCCCGCTCCATCTACACGGAGATCCGTGAGGGCCGCGGCTGCGGTCCCGAGGGCGACCACGTCTACCTCGACCTCACGCACCTGCCGCCGGAGCAGCTGGACGCCAAGCTCCCGGACATCACCGAGTTCGCGCGCACGTACCTCGGCATCGAGCCCTACACGGACCCGATCCCGATCCAGCCGACCGCGCACTACGCCATGGGCGGCATCCCGACCAACGTCGAGGGCGAGGTGCTGGCCGACAACACCACCGTCGTCCCGGGCCTGTACGCCGCCGGCGAGGTCGCCTGTGTCTCCGTGCACGGCGCCAACCGCCTGGGCACCAACTCGCTGCTCGACATCAACGTCTTCGGGCGCCGCGCGGGCATCGCCGCCGCCGAGTACTCCGAGAAGAGCGACTTCGTCGAGCTTCCCGAGAACCCGGCGCAGATGGTCGTCGACCAGGTCGAGCGGCTGCGGAACTCCACGGGCACCGAGCGCGTCGCGGCGATCCGTCAGGAGCTCCAGGAGTGCATGGACGCCAACGTGATGGTGTTCCGCACCGAGCAGACCATCAAGACGGCCGTCGACAAGATCGCCGAGCTGCGCAGGCGCTACCAGGACGTGTCGATCCAGGACAAGGGCAAGCGGTTCAACACGGACCTGCTGGAGGCCATCGAGCTGGGCAACCTGCTCGACCTGGCCGAGGTCATGGCGACCTCCGCGCTGGCCCGCAAGGAGTCCCGCGGCGGTCACTACCGCGAGGACTACCCGAACCGCGACGACGTCAACTTCATGCGCCACACCATGGCGTACCGCGAGGTCGCGGCCGACGGCAGCGAGTCCATCCGGCTCGACTACAAGCCCGTCGTCCAGACCCGCTACCAGCCGATGGAGCGTAAGTACTGATGGCAACCCCGACTCTGGACAAGGTCGAGGCGCAGTCCGCCGCCTCGCCGTACATCACGGCGACCTTCCGTATCCGCCGGTTCAACCCCGAGGTCTCCGACGAGGCCGAGTGGGAGGACTTCCAGGTCTCGATCGACCCGAAGGAGCGCGTCCTCGACGCCCTTCACAAGATCAAGTGGGACATGGACGGCACGCTGACGTTCCGTCGCTCCTGCGCGCACGGCATCTGCGGCTCCGACGCGATGCGGATCAACGGCAAGAACAGGCTCGCCTGCAAGACGCTGATCAAGGACATCAACCCGGAGAAGCCGATCACGATCGAGGCCATCAAGGGCCTCACGGTCCTCAAGGACCTCGTGGTCGACATGGACCCGTTCTTCCAGGCGTACCGCGACGTCATGCCCTTCCTCATCACCAAGGGGAACGAGCCGACCCGCGAGCGTCTGCAGTCCCCCGAGGACCGCGAGCGCTTCGACGACACCACCAAGTGCATCCTGTGCGCCGCGTGCACCTCGTCGTGCCCGGTGTTCTGGAACGACGGGCAGTACTTCGGCCCGGCGGCGATCGTCAACGCGCACCGCTTCATCTTCGACTCGCGCGACGAGGGCGGCGAGCAGCGCCTGGAGATCCTCAACGACCGTGACGGTGTGTGGCGTTGCCGCACCACCTTCAACTGCACGGACGCCTGCCCGCGTGGCATCGAGGTCACCAAGGCGATCCAGGAGGTCAAGCGGGCGCTGATCACGCGCCGCTTCTGACCGCCGGCCGGCACGGCACCAGCAAGGAGGCCCCGCCCCCGGGTCCAGCACCCGGGGGC
>NZ_JBHJQP010000279.1:0-6444 GCF_042262625.1 Streptomyces sp. NPDC056347
CCCCGGGGGGGTGCGGCGGCCCTCATGTCGTGGCCGGCCGGACGGGCGCGGCGCTATCCCTCCGGTCCGCCGAAGACGGCGCCGACGCTGTTGGCACCGTTGCCGTTGCCGTTGCCGCCATTGCCGTTGCCGCCGTTGCCGGCCCCGCCGTTCCAGCCCCCGCCGGTCTGCGGCGGGGGCGTCGTCGACGGGTCCCCCCCGGTGCCGGTGGTATCCCCGCCGTTGCCGCCGTTGCCGGCCCCGCCGTTGTTGTGCTGGCAGTCCCAGTCCCATCGGCCACAGGTCTCGGTGGGGTCGGGCGACGCCGGGGGCGTGGTCTCCTTCGGCTCCTCGGTCTCCGAGGTGGTCGGCGACGGATCGGTCGTCGCGGGGGGCGTGGGAGTGGGGCTCTGCGCGCCGCCGCCGTAAACCTTGTCGCCGATCGGCTCCGGCTCGGGGAAGCTCTCGACCGGCTTCCCCTCCATCGCGCCCGCCATGTAGTCGTGCCAGATCTGGGCCGGGAACGACGCACCGTGGATGGTCTTCTCACCACCCGTGCCGTACATCTTCTCGAACTTGCGGTTCTTGTTCTTCTCGTTGTCGTCGAGCCGGTACATGCTGATCGCCGTGGAGAGCTGCGGCGTGTAGCCGACGAACCAGGCGGACTTGTTGTCGTCCGTCGTACCCGTCTTGCCCGCCACGTCCCGGCCGGGGAGCTGTGCGGGGGTACCCGTCCCCTTCTCGACGACGTTCTTCAGGACGTCGGTGACGTTGTCGGCGATCGCGGCGTCGAAGGCGCGCTTGTTGGCGGTCTCGTGCCGGTAGACCGTCTTGCCGCCGTACTTCACCTCGGAGACCGAGTAGGGCTCACGCTGCTGGCCGCTGGCCGCGAAGGTCGCGTACGCGCCGGCCATCCGGATCGCGCTGGGCGAGGACGTACCGATGGAGAACGACGGCACGGTCGCGTTCGCCAGGCTGCCGTCGTCCTTCAGCCCGGCGGCCATGGCGACTTCCTTCACCTTGTCGGTGCCGACGTCCATACCGAGCTGTACGTACGGGGAGTTGGCCGACCACTGCATCGCCTCGCGCAGGGTGATGTTGCCCTTCGACTCGCCGCCGTCGTTGGCCTGGCGCCACTCCTTGCCGTTCTCGTCGGCCCAGATCTGGCCGTTGTACTTCTTGATCCGCAGCAGGTTGTCGGCGTTGTAGATACTGAGCGGCGAGACCTTCGTGCGATCGGACGGTCCCTGGTCCTCGCCGAGCGCGGGGTTGCGCTTGCCGTACTCCATCGCCGCCGCCAGCACGAACGGCTTGAAGGTCGAGCCGACCTGGGCGCCGGTGGGGTTGGCGTTGTTGGTGAAGTGCTTGGTCGCGTCCTCGCCGCCGTAGATCGCCACGATGGCGCCGGTCTTGGGGTCGATCGAGCCGCCGCCGAACTGGACGTGGGTGTCCGTCTCCGGGCGCTTCTTCGCATCGATCTTGTCCTTGTAGACCTTCTTGACCGCGGCTTCGAGCTGGTTGACCTTCTTCTTCTCGAAGGTCGTGCGGATCTGGTAGCCGCCCCGGGCCAGCATCTCCGCCGTGACGCCGTCGGTGTTGTTGCTGAGGAAGTACTTCCGGGCCAGTTCGACCAGGTAGCCGGTCTGACCGCCCAGCTGGGCGTTCTGCTTCGGCGGCTTGGGCATCGGGAACACCGTGTACTTGGCACGCTCCGTCTGCGAGAGACGGCCGTCCTTCACCTCTTCGTCGAGGATCCACTTCCAGCGCTTCTTGGCCCGCTCGGTGTTCAGCTTCGCCGTGGCCTGCTCGGGGTCGACCTCGGGGGCGCCCGCCGGGTCGTAGTACGAGGCGCCCTTGAGCAGCGAGGCCATGAACGCGCACTCGCTCGGGTTGAGATCGACGGCGTCCTTGTTGTAGTACGCACGAGCCGCCGCCTGGAGCCCCGAAGCGCCCCTGCCGTAGTACGAGACATTGAGGTAGCCCGTGATGATCTGGCTCTTCTTCATGTCGTTGTTGACCTTGAGCGTGATGAAGAGTTCCTGGAACTTCCGGCTCAGGGTCTGTTCCTGCGACAGGCGCGAGTTCTTCACGTACTGCTGGGTGATCGTCGAACCACCCTGGGTCTCACCACCGGTGGCCATGTTGAACAGGGCGCGGGCGATACCCATGGGGTCGATGCCGCTGTCGTGCTCGAAGGACTTGTTCTCGGCCGAGATGACGGCGTTGCGCATCGCCTCGGGGATCTGCTCGTAGTCGATGATCTGGCGGTTGGCCGCCCCACCGGTGGCGATCATCTGCGAGCCATCGGCCCAGAGGTAGACGTTGTTCTGCGCTTCCGCCGCCTCGTTCACATTGGGCTTGCCCACCATCGCGTAGGCGATGGTGGCGACGCCCATGAGCATTCCGAGGAAGCCGATGCACAGACCGGTGACCAGCTTCCACGACGGCAGCCAGCGCCGCAGGCCGTCCTTCTCGGCGCGCGGGTAATCGATGAAACGCTTCTTGGCAGGGCGCCGGGCCTTGCGGCCGCGCCCTCTGCCGGGTTCTTCGTGCGCTCCGTCGCCGCCACCACGGCGGCGTCCACCACCGCCGCCACCACGGCCCGCGCCTCCGCGCTGGGCCGCTCGGCGGGCTTCGGCGCGTCCGCCGTGCGGACCGCCCCCGCTGTGCGAACCTGAAGGTGACTCGGAGGTGACTCCGTGTGACGGAGCGGCGCGGCGTCCTGAGGACTGCTGGGCAGCTCGTCTGGCCGCTGCGCGCCCGCCACCTTGCGGCTGGGGCGTTTTGCGACGGTGCTCGCTCATCGAACGACTACTCCTCGGGCAGGCGAGAGCGCCTGGAAGCGGCAGTTGAGATCCGGTCCCCCCGAATTACGGACCAGCCCTCCGGCAGGCTCGTCCGCCATGCGTCCGGCTGGCCCGCGAAGTCTGACGCTCGGGCGCGTCGCGCGGTTCCCGGTGGTCTGCATGCCGCACAGACTACGCACGGTCAAAACCCTCCTAGGACCGAACTTCACCCCAAACAACGCAAGTCGGTGCCTACGAATTCGCGATGTGACGCCGTTCACGATGGCCCCCCTTGTCGCATCGCGGGTACCGATCTATCGTCTGGATGTATCGAGTCGATACATCAGCTCGGCACATCAGCTCGACGGACCCGCTCAGCACGGAGCTCCGCAGGGGGCAGCAGCAGCACTCGGAGAAGAAGGAGGCGAAGGTGAGCAGACGCTCGGGCATCCTCGAATTCGCCGTTCTCGGTCTGCTCCGCGAGTCCCCGATGCACGGCTACGAGCTGCGCAAGCGCCTCAACACCTCGTTGGGGATCTTCCGCGCCTTCAGCTATGGCACCCTCTACCCCTGCCTCAAGACGCTGGTCGCCAACGGCTGGCTGGCCGAGGAACCGGGGGCCGTCCCCGCCGACGCCCCGCCCGCCACCGGCCGTGCGGTCGCTCCCGCATCCTCGCTGGCCGGGCGCCGCGCCAAGATCGTCTACCGGCTGACGGCGGAAGGTAAGGAGCACTTCGAGGAGCTGCTCTCGCACACCGGCCCCGATTCCTGGGAGGACGAGCACTTCGCAGCCCGCTTCGCCTTCTTCGGGCAGACGGAGCGCGAGGTGCGGATGCGGGTGCTGGAAGGCCGGCGCAGCCGGCTGGAGGAGCGGCTGGAGAAGATGCGGGCCTCGCTGGCCCGCACTCGCGAGCGCCTCGACGACTACACGCTTGAGCTGCAGCGGCACGGCATGGAATCCGTGGAGCGCGAAGTGCGCTGGCTGAACGAGCTCATCGAGAGCGAGCGGTCGGGACGGGATCAGCGACGGTCCTCGCCCGGGAGCGAAGCTCAGCAGAACACCGCAGGAGAGACGGGCGGCCTGCCCCGGCGCCGGGGTGACACCCCGCCGGATCCGTCCGACGACACCTCAAAGTGAGGCCCCCGCAGTTCCGCGGGTCCTCATCGGGAACATCCAAAACACACAGGGAGCAACCGGAATGGGTTCGGTTCGCGTAGCCATCGTCGGCGTGGGCAACTGCGCCGCCTCGCTGGTCCAGGGCGTCGAGTACTACAAGGACGCCGATCCGGCCGGCAAGGTGCCCGGTCTGATGCACGTCCAGTTCGGCGAGTACCACGTGCGGGACGTCGAGTTCGTCGCCGCCTTCGACGTCGACGCGAAGAAGGTCGGTCTCGACCTCGCGGACGCCATCGGTGCCAGCGAGAACAACACCATCAAGCTCTGCGACGTGCCGAACTCCGGCGTCACCGTCCAGCGCGGCCACACCCACGACGGTCTCGGCAAGTACTACCGCGAGACCATCGAGGAGTCCGCCGAGGCGCCGGTCGACATCGTCCAGATCCTCAAGGACCGCAAGGTCGACGTTCTCGTCTGCTACCTGCCCGTCGGTTCCGAGGTCGCCGCGAAGTTCTACGCGCAGTGCGCCATCGACGCCAAGGTCGCGTTCGTCAACGCCCTCCCGGTCTTCATCGCCGGTACCAAGGAGTGGGCGGACAAGTTCACCGAGGCCGGTGTCCCGATCGTCGGTGACGACATCAAGTCGCAGGTCGGCGCCACCATCACGCACCGTGTGATGGCGAAGCTCTTCGAGGACCGGGGTGTCATCCTGGACCGCACGATGCAGCTGAACGTCGGCGGCAACATGGACTTCAAGAACATGCTCGAGCGCGAGCGCCTGGAGTCCAAGAAGATCTCCAAGACGCAGGCCGTCACCTCGCAGATCCCCGACCGGGACCTCGGCGAGAAGAACGTCCACATCGGCCCGTCCGACTACGTGGCCTGGCTGGACGACCGCAAGTGGGCCTACGTCCGCCTGGAGGGCCGCGCGTTCGGTGACGTTCCGCTGAACCTGGAGTACAAGCTCGAGGTCTGGGACTCCCCGAACTCGGCCGGTGTCATCATCGACGCCCTGCGCGCCGCGAAGATCGCCAAGGACCGCGGCATCGGTGGCCCGATCCTCTCCGCGTCCTCCTACTTCATGAAGTCCCCGCCGGTGCAGTACTTCGACGACGAGGCCCGCGAGAACGTCGAGAAGTTCATCCGCGGCGAGGTCGCCAACTGACGCAGCCGGACACGGAGCGGGCGCACGGCGTACTGCCGGGCCATCACGCTCCCTGAGGCTCCGTACCGTTGAGGGTCCCCGGGCAATCTGCCCGGGGACCCTCAACGTATGTGACTCTTGATCGCATGGCCGTCGTCGGTGATCTGCGCGTTCTGCTGCGCCTTCGGGACTTCCGCCGCCTGCTGACGGTACGCGTCCTCTCCCAGTCGGCCGACGGGGTCTTCCAGGTGGCACTGGCGGCCCATGTCGTCTTCTCACCGGAGAAACAGGCCTCGGCGGGCGCCATCGCCTCCGCGATGGCAGTGCTGCTGCTTCCCTACTCCGTCATCGGTCCGTTCGCCGGCGTCCTGCTCGACCGCTGGCCGCGCCGCCAGGTCTTCCTGTACGGGAACCTGTTGCGGGCCGCACTCGCCTGCTGCACCGCGCTCCTCGTACTCGGCTCCGTGCCCGACTGGCTCTTCTACATCTCGGCGCTGTGCGTCACCGCGGTCAACCGCTTCGTCCTGGCCGGGCTCTCGGCCGCGCTGCCGCGCGTCGTGGACCGCGACCGGCTGGTGCTGGCCAACTCGCTCTCGCCGACCGCAGGTACGCTCGCGGCCACCGCGGGCGGCGGCCTCGCCTTCGCCGTGCGGCTGTTGCTGTCGGACTCCGACGCCGCGGTGGTCCTGCTGGGCGCGGCCCTCTACCTCGCTTCGGCGCTGGCGTCCCTGACCCTGGCGATCGAGCTGCTCGGGCCGGACCGGCACGGGCCGCGGGCCCGGCTGGGCGAGGCGCTGGCCGCCACCGCACGCGGGCTGGCCGACGGCCTGCGCCACCTGGCGGCACGGAAGCAGGCGGGCCGGGTACTGGCCGCCATGACCGCGATGCGCTTCTGCTACGGAGCGCTGACCGTGACGGTACTGATGCTGTGCCGGTACGCCTGGACCGGGAGTGAGACCGAGGGGCTGGCCCTCCTCGGGCTGGCCGTGGGCGTCTCCGGCGCGGGTTTCTTCGCGGCGGCCGTGCTGACGCCCTGGGCGGCGGGGCGGCTCGGGCGATTCCGCTGGATGACGGTGTGCGCAGCCTCGGCCGCCGTCCTCGAACCCGCGCTGGCGCTCTGGTTCGACCCTCTGCCGATGTTGGCCGCGGCATTCGTTCTCGGCCTGGTCACCCAGGGCGCGAAGATCGCGACGGACACCGTGGTGCAGACCTCGGTGGCGGACTCCTTCCGCGGGCGCGTCTTCTCCCTCTACGACGTGCTGTTCAACGTCGCCTTCGTGGGCGCCGCCGCGGTAGCCGCCCTGCTCCTGCCGCCCGACGGGCGATCGGTCGCGGTGGTGGTCGGCGTGGCGGTCGTGTACGCGGTCGTCGCCGTGCTGCTGTTCCGATGGGAACGGGCCGACGGAACCCCCGCTGTC
>NZ_JBHJQP010000280.1:0-6423 GCF_042262625.1 Streptomyces sp. NPDC056347
CGAGCCACCTGCGCGCCCGGTTCCGGGGAAAAGGAAGAAGCGCCCGGAACCGATCGGTTCCGGGCGCTTCCGCGTCGTACGGGCGTGACTACGAGGCGGCGCCCACGACGTCGCGCTCCTCGGCGAAGTGGCAGGCCGACTCGTGCGCCGCGGGGGTGTCGGAGCCCTTGAAGCGCTCGGGAACGGCCAGCAGCGGCAGTTCCGTGGAGCACTTGTCCTGGGCCTTCCAGCACCGGGTGCGGAAGCGGCAGCCGGACGGCGGGTTCGCCGGCGAGGGGACGTCACCGGTGAGGATGATCCGCTCGCCGCGCTCACGGGCCTCGGGGTCCGGGACCGGGACCGCCGACAGCAGCGCCTGGGTGTAGGGGTGCGTCGGGTGGTCGTAGATCTCGGTGTCCGTGCCGATCTCGGCCATCTTGCCGAGGTACATCACGCCGACCCGGTCGGAGATGTGCCGGACGATCGACAGGTCGTGCGCGATGAAGAGGTAGGACAGGTTGAACTCGTCCTGGAGCTTCTCCATCAGGTTGATGACCTGCGCCTGCACCGATACGTCGAGCGCGGAGACCGGCTCGTCGCAGATGATGATCTCCGGGTTGAGCGCGAGGCCGCGGGCGATCCCGATGCGCTGGCGCTGGCCGCCGGAGAACTGGTGCGGGTAGCGGTTGATGTACTCCGGGTTGAGGCCGACGACGTCCAGGAGCTCCTGGACCTTGGCCCGCCGGTCGCCCTTCGGGGCCACCTCGGGGTGGATGTCGAAGGGCTCGCCGATGATGTCGCCGACCGTCATGCGGGGGTTGAGCGAGGTGTACGGGTCCTGGAACACCATCTGGATGTTCCGGCGGACCGCCTTCAGCGCGCGGCCGGACAGCTTGGTGATGTCCTGGCCCTTGTAGAAGACCTCGCCCGCGGTCGCCGTCTCCAGCGTCATCAGCAGCTTGGCGACGGTGGACTTGCCACAGCCGGACTCGCCGACGATGCCGAGGGTCTCGCCCTGGTAGAGGTCGAAGGAGACCCCGTCCACGGCCTTGACCGCGCCGACCTGCCGCTTGAACAGGATGCCCTGGCTCAGCGGGAAGTGCTTGACCAGATTGCGCACCTGGAGGATCGGCTCACCGCGCTCCACCGGCGCCTCGATCGCGGCGACCGCCGCCGTGTCGTCGGAGGCGTCGACCGTGACGACCTCGGTGACGTTCGGGGTGGCGTCCATGGAACCGTCCGTCTTGTCGTTCTCAGCCATGGATCGTCTCCTTCCAGAAGTGGCACGCGCTGCCGCGGCCGGGCAGCTCGGAGCCGTCCTGCTCGGTCACCGTGACCAGCTTGGGGATCTCCGTGCGGCAGATGTCCTCCGCCTTGGGGCAGCGCGGGTTGAAGGCGCAGCCCGAGGGGATCTTGAGCAGGTTGGGCGGCAGGCCCTTGATCGCGTAGAGCTCCTGGCCCTTCTGGTCGAGCCGCGGGATCGAGTCGAGCAGGCCGCGGGTGTACGGGTGCGCGGGCCGCTTGTACAGCTCGTGCACCGGTGCCGTCTCCACGATCCGGCCCGCGTACATGACCGCGATCTTGTCCGCGACGTCGGCGACGACGCCGAGGTCGTGGGTGATCAGGATCAGACCCATGTTGAACTCGGTCTGGAGCTCCTTGAGGAGGTCCATGACCTGGGCCTGGACCGTCACGTCGAGCGCGGTGGTCGGCTCGTCCGCGATGATCAGGTCCGGCTCCAGCGCCAGGGCCATGGCGATCATGATGCGCTGGCGCATACCGCCGGAGAACTGGTGCGGGTAGTCGCCGACGCGCTGCCTGGCGGCGGGGATCTTGACCCGGTCCATCAGCTCGATGGCCTTGGCCTTGGCCTCCTTGCGGGAGAGACCCTGGTGGACCCGGAACATCTCGCCGAGCTGGTAGCCGACCGAGAGCACGGGGTTCAGCGAGGAGAGCGCGTCCTGGAAGATCATCGCGATCTTCTGGCCGCGGATCTTCCGCCGCTCCTCGTAGCTCATGGTCAGCATGTCCTGACCGCGGTAGAGGATCTGGCCCTGCGGGATCTTGCCGGGCGGCATGTCGAGGATGCCCATGATCGCCTGAGCGGTCACGGACTTGCCGGAGCCGGACTCGCCGAGCACGGCGAGGGTCTCGCCCGAGTCCACGCTGTAGTTCACACCGTTGACGGCCTTGGCGACGCCGTCACGGGTGTGGAACTCCACGTGGAGGTCACGCACCTCCAGGAGCGGGGTGCTGTCCGGTCCTCCGGCGCCGGGCGCCGGGCTGTCTGCTGTCTTGTCCGTGTTGGTCACGTCGTACGCCCTCCTCAGCGCAGCTTCGGGTCGAGGGCGTCGCGGACCGCGTCGCCGAGCATGATGAACGCGAAGACCGTGAGGCTGAGCATTCCGGCGGGGAACAGCAGCGCGTGCGGGTTGTCGCGGATGGCCTGGCTGCCCTCGGCGATGTCGATGCCCCACGAAATCGTCGGGTCGGCGAGGCCGAGTCCGAGGAAGGAGAGCGTCGCCTCGGCCGAGATGTACCCGCCGAGCGCGATGGTGGCCACGACGATCGTCGGGGCGAGCGCGTTCGGGAGGACGTGCCGGAAGAGGATGCGCGGGGTACCGGCGCCGAGCGCCCGTGCCGCCGTCACGTAGTCCGCCTGCTTGGCCGTGATGACGGAGGACCGCATCACTCGGCAGATCGAGGTCCAGCCCAGGAAGGCCAGGGCCAGGATCACCACGTAGACCTTGCGGTCGGTGAAGGCGTTCAGGACGACCATCGCACCGAGCAGGAAGGGGATGCCGAAGAAGATGTCGGTGACCCGGGAGATGACCGAGTCGAGCCAGCCGCCGAAGTAGCCGGCGAGCATGCCGAGCAGGCCGCCGACCAGGGTGACCGCGGCGGTGACGCCGACGCCGACCAGGATCGAGGCACGGGTGCCGTAGATGACACGGGCGTAGATCGAGCGGCCCTGGCCGTCGTAGCCGAACCAGTCGGGCTTGAAGAAGTGCCCCAGCTCCGGCTTGGTCAGGAAGTGGTTGGTCAGGTCGCCGTCGCGCGGGTCCGCACCGGTGAACAGGCCGGGGAACGCCGCGATGATCAGCAGGAGGACCAGCAGGACCGAGGAGATCCAGAACATCGGGCGGTGACGCAGGTCGAACCAGGCGTCGCCCCAGAGACTGCGCGGCTTCTCCTGCTTCTTGGCCTCGGCCGCGGGCGCGGCGGCCTCGGCCACCGCTTCGGTCTGGGTCTTGGTCGCGTCAGGCATACCGGATCCTCGGGTCCAGGACCGCGTACAGCAGGTCGACAAGCAGGTTGATCACAAGGATGACGAGGACGAAGACCGTGACGACGCCGACGATCGTGGAGCCCTCGCGCTGCTGGAGCGCCTTGAAGAGCAGGTTCCCGACACCCTGGACGTTGAAGATGCCCTCGGTGACGACCGCGCCGCCGATGAAGCCGCCGATGTCCGTACCCAGGAAGGTGACGACGGGGATCAGCGAGTTGCGCAGCAGGTGGACGCCGATGATGCGGCGCCGCGGCAGGCCCTTGGCCATGGCGGTGCGCATGTAGTCGGCGCGCAGGTTCTCCGCGAAGGTGGTGCGGGTCAGCCGTGCCACGTACGCCATGGAGAGCATGGCGAGGACGAAGCCCGGCAGGAACAATTGCGCGTAGTCCGTCGAGTCCTGGACGTTCGGTGCCACCCAGCCGAGCTGGTCCGCGAGGACGAAGCGGGCGAGGAAGCCGAGCACGAACACCGGGATCGAGATGACGATCAGGGTGAAGATCAGCACGCCGGTGTCGGCGGCCTTGCCGGCCCGCAGACCGGCCCAGGCGCCGAGCCCGATGCCGACGATGATCTCGATGATCATGGCTACGGCGGTCAGCCGCAGGGTCACCGGGAAGGACTCGGACATCTCGTCGATGACCTGGCGACCACCGAAGGTCTTGCCGAAGTCACCCTGGAAGAGATTGCCCATGTAGTCGATGTACTGCTTCCACAGGGGCTGGTCGAGTCCGAACTCATGGCGAAGCGACGCGACCTGTGCGGGGTCTGCCGCCTTGTCTCCCCACATCGCCCGGATTGGGTCACCGGGAAGGATGTGGACCATAAGGAAAATAATCAGAGTGGTCCCGATGAAAACCGGGATCATCTGGAGCAGTCGCCTTGCGACGTAACGCCCCATCATGCCTCCATGCCGTGAGGGGTCGGCGATGGCCTACTCAGAGTTGTCTCCGCCGCGGGGGTGTGGGGGAGAAGCCCCGGGGCCGACGCCTACGGGCCGGTCCCGCCGCCCTCTTCGAGGAGGAGCGGCGGAACCGGCCGTCGGATCCCGATGGTTACTTCTTGGCCTTCACCTGGACGTCGGTGAAGATGGGGTCGCCGTCCTGGCCGTAAACGATCTTGCCGAAGACGTTCTCCGACTGGCCCGAGTTGACCTTGTAGAACCACAGCGGGATGGCCGGCATGTCGTTCTTCAGGAGCTGCTCGGCCTCCTGGTACATCTTCACGGTCTCGTCCAGCGTCTTGGCCTTGTCGGCCTTCGAGGCGAGCTCGTCGAACGCCTTGTTGGAGTAGCCCGAGGTGTTACCGGCGGCCGTGGTGCCGTACAGGTCGCGCATGAAGTTCGAGTTGACCGGGTAGTCGAGCACCCAGCCACCGCGGTACATGGACTTGACCTGCTTGTTGTCGCGGGCGTTCAGGTCCGCCTGGAAGTCCGGCTTCGAGTCGCCGACGCACTCGATGCCGGTGGCCTTGCGGATGCTGTTGCAGACCGCGTCGACCCACGGCTTGTGGGACTGGTCGGCGTTGAACTGGATCGAGATCTTCTTGCCCGGGACGCCGCCGCCCTCTTCGATGAGCTTCTTGGCCTGGGCCGGGTCGTACTTGGTGACGTCACCGAGGGCACCGGGCTTGTAGCCGAGCACGCCGCGGGCGACGAAGGAGTCGGCCGGGGTACGGGTGCCGTGGAGCACGGTCTTGGTGATCGTGTCACGGTCGATCGCCATCGACAGACCCTGGATGACCTTGGGGTCGATGCCCTTGAACTGCTTGGTGTAGAACGCCGGGACGATCGACTGCACCGCGGAGTACTCGGAGTCGATGGCGCGGTCGCCGAGGTCCTGCTTGTAGCTGGTCAGCGACGTCGTCGGGATCTGCTCGATCCAGTCGAGGTTGTTCGACCGGAGGTCCGAGTAGGCCGCGTCGGCGGTGGTGTAGTTCTTGAAGTCGATGCCACCGTTCTTGGCCTTGTTCGGGCCCTGGTAGTCGTCGAACTTGCGAACCTTGATCAGCTTCTTGTGGTCCCACGAGACGAACTTGTAGGGGCCGTTGCCGATCGGCTTCTGGCCGGCGGCGGCCGGGTCCTTGAAGAAGGACTCGGGCAGCGGCGCCCAGACGTCGTAGCCGAGCTTGTACGCGAAGTACGAGACCGGGCCGTTCAGGGTGATCGTGAAGCTGTTGTCGTCGACGATCTTCAGGCCGGACATCTTGTCGGCCTTCGGCTTGCCCTTGGCCGGGTGGACATCCTCGTAGCCCTTGATGTCCTGGAACCAGCTGGAGTTGGTCTGGTTGTTCTTGACGTTGGCCGACCAGTTCCAGGAGTCCACGAAGGACTTGGAGGTGACCGTGGTGCCGTCGTGGAACTTCCAGCCGGGCTTGAGCTTGACGGTCCACACCGACGAGTCGGCGTTCGGCGTCACGGACTCGGCGTTGACGTACACGAGCTTGCCGGTGCCGGGCTCGTAGTCGACCAGGCCGGAGAAGACGGCGCGCAGGACACGGCTGCCCTGGCTCTCCTTGGCGTTGGCCGGCTGGAGCGGGTTCTGCGGCTCGCCGAGCTGAGCGGTCAGGATCCCGTTCGGGTCCGCCTTGCCCGAGTTCATGCCCTTGTCGGCGTCGTCGTTACCGCCACAGGCAGTCGCGGCCAGGGCGATGATGGCCGCACCCGCGACCCACTTGGCGCTCTTGGCACCACGCATGGGTTTCCTCCTCATGAGTCCACTTTTGACTACAAGAAGGGCACTGGAGTGATACACCGACACCCCTGACGGTGATCGTTCAGTGCCCCTAGTGTGCTCGTGAGTCGGCACTCCCCACAGTGCGTGACCCATTGACCCGAGCTCAATGGAGCCAACTATTAAGTACGACCGGGCCGTAAACCACACTTAAAGGGTCTCGGTTTAACAACATCGAGTGAGAGCGATTGCCGGAAATCCGGACAAAGCGATCTCAGACAGACACCCTCGAAACGGACTGTTAACGCAGCTTTCGGAGAGCGACGATCGATATGCGGACGGATCACCAGGGAAAACAACTGGACAGAGCCCTGTTCCGGCTGCTTGACAGCACCTCGCCAACAGCCCTCGGTTGCTGTCGCACATCCGGCGCCTCCGGCCGTCCGCTCCAGGGCATGCGAAGGGCCCGGTTCACCGTCAACCGAC
>NZ_JBHJQP010000281.1:0-6340 GCF_042262625.1 Streptomyces sp. NPDC056347
CCCGTGTGCGGTGGGGCGCCTCTTCGCGTGGGTGTCCGCGCCGCATCGCCGCCGTCGGGCCGGTGTGCGCGGAGGCCGGGCCGCGGTGCGGTACGCACCCGGGCCCGGTCGGGCGGTCAGCCCGCCGCGGCGATACGGCCCGTGGCGCCGGCCGACGCCGACGACGCCTTGAGCTCCATCTCGCGCCGTCTGCGCCGGGCGAGCACCACGCGGCGCTCCGCGGCGGTGAGCCCGCCCCACACCCCGTACGGCTCCGGCTGTATGAGCGCGTGCTCCTGGCATTCGATCATCACGGGGCAGCGCGCGCAGACCCGCTTGGCGGACTCCTCCCGCGCGAGTCTGGCCGCCGTCGGCTCCTTCGACGGGGCGAAGAACAGCCCGGCCTCGTCCCGGCGGCACACCGCCTCCGAGTGCCAGGGGCCGGCCTGATCCTCCCGCGCGGGGGCGCGCTGGGCAGGCACGGCGGCGACCTGCAGGGGCTGATGCGGCAGTTGCAGCACGGTCCACTCCTGACGACGGCTTCGTGAGCGAGAGACGATGCAGCATTCCCTACCCGCTGTACGCACGCCCATGCACTGAGTGGCACCCGGCCCCGGCAGCGGAATTGCCGCGCTTCGGGAATTGGCTTGTTCTCGAAGTTTCACGTGCCCGAAGAAGGACCGGGAAGGTTCACGGAGCTTCACGGAGGTTCGAGAGGTTTCACGAACGTCCGCGGGATTTCGGGAGGCGGGAAAGACCGGCAGCGCCCGCACCCAATGCCCCGCCGGACACGGCCTAACCCAGGCGTTTGCGCAGCCGGTCCTGGAGGTCCGCGATGAACTTTCCGCGCTTGGGCTTCGCGTCGACGCTGCCGAACACGGAATAGCCGTTGACGACGACGACCGGCGCCTCGGGGTCCCCGGATTCCAGTGTGGCGACATCGAAACCGCCGAAGACACCCACACCGCCGCCGCGCAGCGAGATGTTCTCCGGAACCCTGATGTCGACGCTCCCGAAGACGGAAGTCGCATTGATGACCGTCAGTCTCTGACCGAAAAGCGCCTCGGTCAGATCGATCTCCACGCTGCCGAAGAACGCGAAGGCGTTCGTCCGGGCCCCCACCCGCCAACGGCCCTTGCGGGTCGAGCCGCTGAAGACCGCGACCAGGTTGTCGGCGGGGCCCACCGGGCTCCCGGCCTCCTGGACGCCGTGGGCGGCGGGAACGGCGGGACGGGCCACGCCGGCGGCGGCCGGCAGATCCTGGATCAGCGGTTCCAGTTCGCCGACGGTCTTGGCCCGGTAGACGGCGTCGATCCGCTCGGCGTGCTCGTCGGCGGTGAGCCGTCCCTCGGCCATGGCTTCCCGCAGGATGTCCGCGATCCGGTCCCGGTCCGCGTCGGAAGCGCGGATTCCGACCGGGGCCACCGGCTGCTGCGGCTGCTGCTGAGGCTGCTTCTCGAGGTCCACCGAACCAGCGTACCCAAACGCGATAGATCGCGACTAGGGTGTGTGGCACCCGGCGTGCCGGACGGGCCGCCTCCCGCACCGGCGCCGGCACCCGTCCCGCGTGCCGCAGGTGTCCCGCGCGACCACCGCACCCCGCGCACCCCGCCGCACCTCCCCACTCCCCTCCCCCACGCCCCCGCGCCCCGTCGACTGAGCCTTACCTCACAGCTGCGCGGCCCCCGCGGCGCTCTACCCTGGTGGATGCGCTGCCCAAGGGTGGTCAGCCGCTGTCTGCCGAGTGAGGAATGGCCGTAATGCCAGAGTTTGCGTACTCCGATCTGCTCCCGCTGGGAGAGGACACCACGCCGTACCGCCTGGTGACCTCCGAGGGTGTCTCCACCTTCGAGGCCGACGGCCGTACGTTCCTCAAGGTCTCGCCTGAGGCGCTGCGCACCCTGGCCGCCGAGGCCATGCACGACATCTCGCACTATCTGCGCCCCGCCCACCTCGCGCAGCTGCGGCGGATCGTGGACGACCCCGAGGCGTCGTCCAACGACAAGTTCGTCGCGCTCGACCTGCTGAAGAACGCGAACATCGCCGCGGCCGGCGTGCTGCCGATGTGCCAGGACACCGGCACCGCGATCGTGATGGGCAAGCGCGGGCAGAACGTGCTCACCGAGGGCGGTGACGAGGAGGCCCTGTCGCACGGCATCTTCGACGCGTACACCAAGCTCAACCTCCGCTACTCGCAGATGGCTCCGCTCACCATGTGGGAGGAGAAGAACACCGGCTCGAACCTCCCCGCGCAGATCGAGCTGTACGCGACCGACGGCGGCGCGTACAAGTTCCTCTTCATGGCGAAGGGCGGCGGCTCGGCCAACAAGTCGTTCCTGTTCCAGGAGACGAAGGCCGTGCTGAACGAGGCCTCCATGATGAAGTTCCTGGAGGAGAAGATCCGTTCGCTGGGCACGGCCGCCTGCCCGCCGTACCACCTGGCGATCGTCGTCGGCGGTACGTCGGCCGAGTTCGCGCTGAAGACCGCGAAGTACGCCTCCGCGCACTACCTGGACGAGCTGCCCTCCGAGGGCTCCCCCACCGGTCACGGTTTCCGGGACGAGGAGCTGGAGGAGAAGGTCTTCGAGCTGACGCAGAAGATCGGCATCGGCGCGCAGTTCGGCGGCAAGTACTTCTGCCACGACGTGCGCGTGGTCCGGCTCCCCCGGCACGGCGCCTCGCTGCCGGTCGCGATCGCGGTGTCCTGCTCGGCGGACCGCCAGGCCGTCGCGAAGATCACCGCCGAGGGCGTCTTCCTGGAGCAGCTGGAGAAGGACCCGGCGCGCTTCCTGCCGGACACCACCGACGAGCACCTGGACGAGTCGGGTGACGTGGTGAAGATCGACCTCAACCGGCCGATGGACGAGGTGCTGGCCGAGCTGACCAAGTACCCGGTCAAGACCCGGCTCTCGCTGACCGGCCCGCTGGTCGTGGCCCGCGACATCGCGCACGCCAAGATCAAGGAGCGGCTGGACGCGGGCGAGGAGATGCCGCAGTACCTGAAGGACCACCCGGTCTACTACGCGGGCCCGGCGAAGACCCCCGAGGGGTACGCCTCCGGCTCCTTCGGCCCGACGACGGCCGGCCGGATGGACAGCTACGTCGCGCAGTTCCAGGCGGCGGGCGGCTCCAAGGTGATGCTCGCCAAGGGCAACCGGTCCAAGCAGGTCACCGACGCGTGCGAGGCGCACGGCGGTTTCTACCTGGGCTCGATCGGCGGCCCGGCGGCCCGCCTCGCGCAGGACTGCATCAAGAAGGTCGAGGTCGTCGAGTACGAGGAGCTCGGCATGGAGGCGGTCTGGAGGATCGAGGTCGAGGACTTCCCGGCGTTCGTCGTCGTCGACGACAAGGGCAACGACTTCTTCACCGAGCCCGCCCCTGCCCCGACGTTCACCAGCATCCCGGTCCGCGGCCCGGGTCTCGCCTGAGCGGAGCCACCGGCCCCTTCCTGCGCCCGTCCGAGCGGTACGCGCACGAAGGGGCCTTCTCGCGCCCCGGCGGGGCTCGCACGCACCTCCGGCGAGCTCACGCCTCCAGCAGGCCCGATGTCGCGACCAGGTAGCCGAGCTGGGCCCGGCTGGTGCTGCCGAGCCGCTCGGAGACCCGGCGTACGTGCTCGACGACGCTGCGGCGGCTCATGCCGAGCCGCCGGGCGATCGACTCGTCCGTCTCGCCGCCGACGACCGCCCGCAGGATGGTGCGCTGGAGGTCGGTGGTGACGACCGGGGTGCGCAGCGGCACGCGTTCCGGGCGGACCGGGACCGAGCGGGCCCACGCCTCGTCGAAGTGCCGGGCCAGGAAACGGACCAGGGCCGGGTGCTCGATGCGCAGCGCGCTGTGCGGTTCGTCGGAGAACGGGACGAACGCGAGGTCCTGGTCGAAGACCATGATCCGGTCGGAGACCTCGGCGAGCGTGCGGACCTCGGCGCCCTCGGTGGTCACCCGCTCGATGTAGGCGAGCGTGGCCCGGTCGGAGCGGACCGTGTGCTGGTAGATGGTCCGCTGCCGGATGCCCCGGCGCAGGTTGCCGACGTCCCGGGGAAGCGATTCCGCGAGCACCGGGGCGGGACGGGCGCCTCCCGGGTGGGCGGTGCGGACCTCCGTGCGGCAGCCGGCGGCGGCCGCTCCGAGCGCCTTGCCGATGACGGCGGCTCCGGTGAGCCGGGTGAGCGCCGAGGGTTCGAGCCGGCGCGCGTCGGCGTACAGGTCCTCGAAGAGGGTGAGAGCGGCGCGGGCCGAGCGCAGCGTGCGCTGTTCGCGGGCGATGACCGCCTCGATGGGGCCGAGCGCGTCGGCCACGGCCGTCCCGGGCGGTACGGGGACGAGCCGCTCCGGTGTTCCCCGGTCCGCCACCAGCAGATGCAGGGCGCTCAGGCAGCGGGGCACCTCGCCCGCCGGAAGGCTTCCGTCCGAGAGGGCGCGCCGGTAGGCGGCGAGGGCCGCGTCGCAGACGCCGCCCGGTGACGATTCGCGGCAATCGCACACCCGTGGGCCAGATTGATCGTCCTTCACAAGCACGCAGATTACATTCGGGCAATCGCATGACCATGGGGGATCGCGAACACTCGGTGAGTATGGCTTGGTGACGCACGACTTCCCATGGACGGCCGGTCCGGCGGAGCTGGCGCGCGAGGAGCGCGGCCGGATCGCCGCACCCGCTCCGTGCGCGCCGGAGCCGACCGGGACGGGGGCCGGGCGATGACCGTGCCGCACGACGCTATTCGGCCAATCTCTCGGGGGGCTTCGAGGTGTCGGGGGCCCGCCGGGTCCGGTCGGGTGATCCCTGCGGGCCACCGTGCGTCCCGGAGCCCGGCGGACCACCGCCCCGGACCGGCACCGCCGCTTTCCCGCACCGGCGTGCGCGGTGGACTTGCGCCGCACCGGGCCCCTTTGGTGGGTTGTCCGGCGTTCCCGAAGCGCTCCCACCGCCTCCGGACGACCCCCGCGCCGCACCGTCCCCGACGGCCGTGCGCGGTACCCCCTCCTCTCTCACCGTCGAACACCGGAAAGGCGGACGCCGCATGACGCCGCTTCCCCACCGCAGCCACAGCGACGACCTGCTGGACTTCATCGGCGCCAGCCCGTCCCCGTACCACGCGGTGGCCAGTGCCGCCCGGCGTCTGGAGAAGGCCGGGTTCCGCGAACTGCGGGGCACGGACGACTGGACGGGCACGGCCGGCGGCAGCTTCCACATCCGCGACGGCGCGCTGATCGCCTGGTACGTCCCCGAGGGCGCCCCGGCGCACACCCCGTTCCGGATCGTCGGCGCGCACACCGACTCCCCGAACCTGCGGGTCAAGCCGGTCCCGGACACCGGCACCGCGGGCTGGCGGCAGGTGGGTGTGGAGATCTACGGCGGTGTCCCGCTGAACACCTGGCTCGACCGCGACCTCGGCATCTCCGGCCGGCTCGCGCTGCGCGGGCCGGGCGGCGCGGTCACAACCCGGCTCGTGCGGATCGACGAACCGCTGTTCCGGGTGCCGCAGCTGGCCATTCATCTGGACCACTCGGTCAACGACGGACTGGCGCTGGACCCGCAGCGCCACCTGGCCCCGGTGTGGTCGCTCGGCGAGGCCGAGCGGGGCTCGCTGCTGCGCCGGGTGGCGGCGGCCGCCGAGGTGGAGCCCGGCCGGGTGCTCGGCTGGGACCTGATGCTGCACGACGTGCAGCCGCCCGGATACCTGGGCGCGGAGCGGGAGTTCGTGGTGTCGTCGCGGCTGGACAACCTGGTCTCCGTGCACGCGGGGGTGACGGCCCTGACGGCGGCGGCGGCCGCGGCCGAGGCGCCCGTGTGCGTTCCCGTGCTGGCCGCCTTCGACCACGAGGAGGTCGGCAGCGGTTCGGCGACCGGGGCGCACGGGCCGCTCCTGGAGCGGGTGCTGAGCCGTTCGGTGACCGCCCGGGGCGGCGTCCCGGAGGACTGGGCGCGGGCCCTGTCCGGCTCCTTCTGCGTCTCCGCCGACATGTCCCACGCGGTGCACCCGAACTACGCGGAGCGGCACGACCCGGAGCACCGCCCGCTGCCCAACGGCGGCCCCTCCCTGAAGGTCAACGCCAACCAGCGGTACGCCACCGACGGCACCGGCGTGGCGGTGTTCGCCTCGGCCTGCGAGCGGGCGGGGGTGCCGTGGCAGCCGTTCGTCTCCAACAACGCGATGCCGTGCGGCACGTCGATCGGCCCGATCACCGCGGCCCGGCTGGGGGTGCCGACGGTCGACGTGGGGGTGCCGGGGCTGTCCATGCACTCGGCCCGTGAGCTGTGCGGGGCGGCGGACCCGGGCCATCTGGCCGCCGCGCTGGGCGCGTTCGTCACGTCCGGCTGAGCCCGGACGGCCCGAAGGGGCGGGGCGGCCCCCACGGC
>NZ_JBHJQP010000282.1:0-5853 GCF_042262625.1 Streptomyces sp. NPDC056347
CACCGGAATCGCCTCCGGTGCGGCGCCCGCAACCGTTCCGGCCCGAAACCGGAACCTCAGATGCAGCTCTGAACGTCCTTCTGTTCGGATTCGCCATTGCCGTGCGGGGCCATGAGCCGGGTACGGAATGCCGCACGAGGTGGCGGAGCGGAGAGGGGGCGGGCATGAAGCTGGGGATCGGGATCGGCTGGCGGCCGGAGATCGCGGACGCCGTCGAGGCGCTGCCCGGGATCGACTGGGTGGAGGCCGTGGCGGAGAACCTCTGCCCCGGCCATCTGCCGGATTCGCTGGTACGGCTCAGGGAGCGCGGGGTCACGGTCGTGCCGCACGGCGTCTCGCTCGGGCTCGGCGGGGCGGAGCGCCCCGACGCGGGGCGGCTCACCGACCTCGCCGCCCGTGCCGAACTGCTGGGCGCGCCGCTGGTGACCGAGCACATCGCGTTCGTACGGGCCGGGGGGCCGCGCATCGGGGCGCCCGGTCTGGAGGCGGGCCATCTGCTGCCCGTGCCGCGGACCCGGGACGCGCTGGACGTGCTGTGCGAGAACGTGCGTATCGCGCAGGACTCGCTGCCGGTGCCGCTGGCCCTGGAGAACATCGCGGCGCTGATCGCGTGGCCCGGCGAGGAGATGACCGAGGGCCGGTTCCTGGCCGAGCTGGTCGAGCGCACCGGGGTCCGGCTGCTGATCGACGTCGCCAACCTGCACACCAATCACGTCAACCGGGGCGAGGACCCGGCCACCGCGCTCGACGAGCTGCCGGTGGAGGCCATCGCGTACGTCCATGTCGCGGGCGGCGTCGAGAAGGACGGCGTCTGGCACGACACCCACGCGCACCCGGTGACTGCACCGGTCCTCGACGTCCTCGCCGAACTGCGCTCCCGGGTCGACCCGCCGGGCGTCCTCCTGGAGCGCGACGACGACTTCCCCCCGGCCGCGGAGCTGGCGGGCGAGCTCGACCTGATCCGGTCCGCCCTGGCCCGGGCGGCGGGCACCCGGCGGCACGTTCCGGAGGCGCGCACGTCCGCGCGGGCCGTGGCGGCGGCGCCCGCCGGGGACGAGGCCGTCCGCGACCGGCTCGCCGCCGCCCAGCACGGGCTCCTCTCCGCGCTGGTCGCCCGGGGCCCCGCCCCGGAGGGCTTCGACCGGGACCGGCTGCGGGTGCAGAGCCGCGCCCTGGCCGCCAAGCGGGCCGGAGTCGTGGCCAAGGTGGCGCCCGAGCTGCCGGAGATCCTGGGCACCGGCTACCGCACCGCCTTCCTCGCGTACGCCGCGACCCGGCCGATGTCCGCCGGATACCGGCGCGACGCACTGGACTTCGCCGAATCCCTGCTGCTCGCGGACCGGCCCGCCGACGCCGCGGCCCGGCGGCGGCTGACCCACTGGTGGCAGGACCGGGCGGGCGCCCGCCCGCCCCGCCGCACCACCCTGCTGCTCCGCGCCGCCCGCGCGGCCCTGACCGGAAGGTGACCGGAGTGAACACCCTGGCCCTGTCGACCCAGCTCGCCGTCCTGATCTCCTCCGTACTCCTCGTCACCGGGCTGGTCCGCGCCCGTCGCGGCCCCAACGGCTCCGGCGGCCCCGTGCACGACCGCTACGAGGCGGCGTTCCTCGGCGGCGGGCCTGGCAGGGTGGCGGACACCGCGCTCACCGCGATGGCGACGGACGGGCGGCTCACCATCGGCGGCCCCGGAATCGTCGCCGTCCAGCGGGCCGAGGCCCGTGACCCGGTCGAGCGCGCGGTGCTCCAGGAGCTGGCGCAGGCGCCCACCGGGGCGCTGCACGGCCTGCGTACGGCGGTGATGCGGCACCCGGCCGTGCAGGAGACCGGTGACGCCCTCGCGGCCCGGGGACTGCTGGTGATGCCCGGCACGGGACGGGGCTGGCGCCGCTGGGGCCTCGCCCAGGGGCTGCTCTGCCTGCTGGCCGTACCGCTCACCGTCGTGGCGACCGCCCAGGACGCCCTGTCCGACGAGCTGTCACCGGACGGCGCCGTGCCCTTCCCCGTCCGTGTGATCCCGACCCTGGTCGTGGGCATCGTCATCGGCTTCGTGTGCGCCTCCCGCGCCCGGGGCCGCGTCACCCGGGCCGGGCGGCGGGCCGCCCGGGAGTACCGGGCCGCGCAGGCCTCCGTCCCCGACGCGGGCGGGCTGGTCGCCGCGCAGGGCCTGCGGGCCCTGCCCGACCCGGAGTTGCGGGCCCAGCTGACCACGGCGGCCCGGACGGACCCGCAGGGCCGGGCGCACGCGGCGGCCGTCGCGACGGGCGCGTCCGCGCTGCTCCTCGCTCCCGTGGTGTGGTGCGCCGGTACGAGCCCCGGCGGTGGCGGCGGATGCGGCAGCTCCGGCGACGGAGGCGGCGGGGACGGATGCGGCGGCGGCTCCGGGTGCGGCGGCGGGGACGGCGGCTCCGGCGGTGACGGCGGGTCGAGCTGCGGGGGCGGATCGAGTTGTGGGGGCGGATCGAGCTGCGGCGGGGGTGGCGGGGACTGAGCGGTGGGGCGCCGCTTCTCGTCCGCATGATGGAAAAGGGCTTGGCTTCCGCGCCCCCACCGCGTAGAAAGCGGCCATGCTCTGGGTTCTTTTCCTGCTGGTCGCGTGGGGGGCCGCGGTCGTGTCGTGCGCGCGGCTCTGCCTGGTGTCGGCCCGCGCGGGCCTGCTGTCCGGGACGTCCGAAGCGTCCGGGGACGCCGCCCTCGACCATGACACCGGCCGTGAACTGACCCTGTACGAGACCGCGTTCCTGGCCGGCGGCCCGCACCGGGTGGTCGAACTGACCCTGGTCGCCATGCATCTGCGGCGCCGGCTGCTGCTCGCCCACACCGGCTGGGCGACGGTCGTCGACCCCGAGGGCCGGGACGAGATGGAACGCACGGTGATACGGGCGATAGGGCCGCAGGGCCAGTCCCCGATACCGCCGGTGCGCAGTGCGGCGGCCGCGGCCGAGGCGGTACGGTCCCTGGCCGACCGGCTCGTCGCCGCGGGGCTGGCGCTGCCCGGCGGTGCCGGAGGGGAGATCGCCGCGGCGGTGCGGGCGGTACGCGGCGCGGCGCTGCTGGTGGCCGCGATGGGCGCGGTGACGGTGCTGATGCCCGGTCAGGAGCACGGGCCCGGCGGACCGGTGATGTCGCTGCTCGTCCGGTTCGGGCTGCCGTTCGCGCTGACGGTGGGTTGCCTGGCCATAGCGCGGATGGAGATCCATCCGTACGACTCGTGGGCCTCACCGGCCGGCTGGCGGCTGCTGGCCTCGAACGGGGCGCCGGGGGCCGGGGCGGAGGGCGAGGTCCTGGCGGCGCTCGCCGTTGACGGCGTGGGGGCCGTGGACGATCCGGCGCTGCGGGCCGCGCTCCGCGGCGGGCCGCCGCGGTGACCGCAGCGCGGGGAGAAGACGCCGGTGCGGCGCGCGTGAAGCGCGCCGCACCCGGAGCCGAACCCGGTGTCGCTGGAAGGACGGGCGGCGCCTCGGCGCCGGTGCCCGCCTTCTGACCTTCCGGGTTGGGGTGGTCGTGCCCGCTCGCTACGCGAGCCCGGCCACCAGGTCTGCGACCGACCTCCTGCGCCCCGTGAAGAACGGGACCTCCTCGCGGACGTGCATCCGCGCCTCGGAGCCACGCAGGTGGCGCATCAGGTCGACGATGCGGTGCAGCTCGTCCGCCTCGAAGGCGAGGACCCACTCGTAGTCGCCGAGCGAGAAGGAGGCGACGGTGTTGGCCCGGACGTCCGGGTAGCCGCGGGCCATCTTGCCGTGGTCGGCGAGCATCCGGCGGCGGTCCTCGTCGGGCAGCAGGTACCAGTCGTAGGAGCGCACGAAGGGGTAGACGCTGATGTAGTTGCGCGGCGTCTCGTCGGCGAGGAACGCCGGGATGTGCGACTTGTTGAACTCGGCGGGGCGGTGCAGCGCCATGTTCGACCAGACCGGCTCCAGCGCCCGGCCCAGCTTGGTGCGCCGGAAGAGGTTGTACGCGTCCTGGAGTTCGTCGGCCGTCTCGGCGTGCCACCAGATCATGACGTCGGCGTCGGCGCGCAGGCCGGAGAGGTCGTAGGTGCCGCGGACGGTGACGTCCTTGGCGGCGAGCTGGTCGAACAGCTCCTGGACCTCGTCGGCGTAGCCCGCACGGTCCTCGGGCAGGGCGTCGCGCAGCTTGAAGACGGACCACAGCGTGTAGCGGATGACCTCGTTGAGGTCCTTGGCCTTCTTGCCGGCGTTGGCAATCTTCTCGGTCGCACTCATAAGGCTATTGTCCCGCCTCGCTCCCTGTGCCCTGAACCGGGGTCGGCGTGGCGATGATCTCTTCCGCCAGCTCGGTGACGATCTCGTCGGCGGCGCGGTGGGCGCTCGCGATGCAGGCCGGGATGCCGACCCCGTCGTAGACGGCTCCGCAGACCCGCAGGGCGGGCAGTTTCGCGACCTGCTCGCGGATCCGGGCGACGCGGGCGAGGTGGCCCACGGGGTACTGGGGCAGTCCGCCGATCCAGCGGGTGACCTCGGTGTCCACGGGCTTCGCGGCCAGGCCGGTCGCCTCGGCGAGGTCGCGCAGTGACACGTCGACCAGTTCGTGGTCCTCGCGGTGGAGGTGGTCCTCCTCGCCGTAGCGGCCGACGGAGGTGCGCAGCACGAAGAGGTCCGGGGCCGTGTCGGCGACCCACTGCCACTTGTGGGTGGAGAAGGTGGAGGCCTTGATCGTGCGGCCGTCGACCGGGGGGACGAGGAAGCCGGAGCGGCCCGCCAGGGCGTCGGTGGCGGCGACGTCCGGGCGGCGGAAGGCCATGGTGACCAGCGCCATCGAGGCGTACTCGACCCCGGCCAGCTCGGCGGAGGCCGCCGGGGACTCGGCGGCGAGCAGCGTGGAGGCGGACCAGGCGGGGGCGGCGAGCACGATGCCGTCGGCGGTGATGGTCCGGTCCTCGGTGCGCACGTTCCAGCCGTCGGCGGTACGGGTCAGGCCGAGGACGGGGGTGGCGGTCAGGATCTCCCCGCCCGCGGCGCGGACGGCGTCGGCGACCGCGCCGGGCAGGGTGCCGATGCCGCCGTCGATGCCCTGGAAGACCGGGCCGGTCTTCTGCCGGGCGGCGGCTCGCTCCTGGGCGCGGCGGACACCGTCGAGCAGCGAGCCGCCCTCCTGGGCCGCCTCGAAGAGCTGCGGCACCGCGGCCCGCATCGAGATCCGGTACGCGTCGCCCGCGTACACCCCGCCGAGCAGCGGTTCGACGAGCCGGTCGACGACCTCCCGGCCGAGCCGGTCGGCGACGTACGCGCCGACCGCGACGTCGTCGCCGACGGGGGTCGGGGTGAGGTCGCGGTCCTCGGCGATCCGGGCGAGGCCCTCGGGCGTGAGGAGTCCGGCGAGCGCCGACGGGTCGCCGGGGACGCCCATCAGATGGTTCTTGGGCATGGGGCGCAGGGCGTCTCGCGTCCAGACCGAGGCGGCGGCCGTGGCGGGTGGCTGGAGGCGGTCGCCGAGCCCGACCTCGCGGGCGAGGCCGACCGCCTCGGGGCGGCGGGCGAGCATCGACTCGGCGCCCAGGTCGACCCGGGCCCCGGCGACCTCGCCGGTCATGAGCTTGCCGCCGAGCCGCTCGGTGGCCTCCAGCAGGGTGACCCGCACTCCGGCCCCGAGGAGCCGGTGGGCCGCGGCGAGACCGGCGATCCCTCCGCCGATGACGACGACATGTCCGGTGCCCGGGTCCGTGCGGTGTGTTGAACGCTGCATGCCCCCACTCTCTCAAACCCGTCCGGGCGCCCGGACGCGTCCCCCACGTCGTAGCGTGGGCCCCCGGACACGGCCTGAATCACGTCGGAGGGACCGGTTACATGGCGGCGGAGCGACTGGTGGTCATCGGCGGCGACGCGGCGGGCA
>NZ_JBHJQP010000283.1:0-5812 GCF_042262625.1 Streptomyces sp. NPDC056347
GAGCCGGCCGGGTCCGGGCAGCCCCCGGGCTCAGGCCGCCGCGGGTTCCCCGGCCGGTGCGCCGGCCGGGGCGAGGCGCAGATGCCCGGTGCGGTGCAGCCCCGCCAGCGCGCCCGCGCACGCCACGCCGAGCGCGAAGAGCGCGGCCCAGGGCAGCCAGGGCACGTGGGCGCGGGCGGCCAGGTCGAACAGGGCCCCCACCCCCAGGTTCCCGGCGGCGACCGCGACCCCGGCCACCGTGCTGTACGCGCCGTAGTAGGTGGCCACCAGCCGCTCCCCGGAGAGCCGGACCAGGGTGTCCATCTCGAACGGGTACAGCAGCGCGGAACCCGTCGCCAGCAGCGCCGCGCACACCACCAGACCCATCAGCCCGAGCGCGGCCGGCCACCCGCCCGCCCCCTGGTGCGGGCCGGGCAGCAGCGCCAGGAAAGCGGCACCCATGACGGCCAGGCCGAGCGCGATGGCCCGCGCCGGGTCGAACCGCTTCCTCGCCCAGTCGGTCAGCCGGAGCTGGCCGACGACCGCGACCAGGGCGGAGACCGCGAAGACCACCCCCATCGCGGCACCGTTCCCGTCACCCAGCACGGTCCGGGCCTGGAGCGGCAGGGCGAGATACGTCTGGAAGGCCAGCAGATACGAACCGGCCATCGCGGCGGAGAACAGGACGAACGGCCGGTTGCCCACGACCGTCCGCCAGTCCGTGGCGACGCCCCGCCAGCCGCCCGCACGCTCCGGATCCGGCGCCGGACGCCGCGCGGGAAGCGCCCGCGCCTGTACGACGGCCAGCACCCCGAACACCGTCGCGGACGCGGCGCACACCACCCGGAAGTCGAGGGCGAGCAGGGCGAGACCGGCGAGCGGGCCGAGCAGGATGCCCGCCTGGTAGAAGACGTTGAAGGCGGCGAACGCCTCCACCCGGCGCTCTTTGGCGCCCTCGGCGATACAGGCCCGGACCGCGGGGTTGAACAGGGCACCGGCCAGCCCCGTGGCGGCGGAGGCGACGATCAGCGCGGGCAGGTTCCCGGCGAAGGCCAGCAGCACGAACGCCCCGGTCCGCAGCGCGCAGCCCGCCAGGATCATGGGCTTGTAGCCGATCCGGTCGGCCAGCGTCCCGCCGAGCCAGAACATCCCCTGCTGGGAGAGGTTGCGTACGCCCAGTACGAGACCGACCGCCCAGGCCGCCAGCCCCAGGCCGTGCGCGAGGTGATCGGCGAGGTAGGGCATCAGCATGTAGAAGCCCAGGTTGATGCCGAACTGGTTGACCATCAGCAGCTGGATGCCGGGCTCGAAGGAGCGCACCCGCTCGCGCAGCCCCCTCATCGCGCACCCGCCCCGACGACGGGCGCGGCGGTGACGGGCGCCGGGCCGGTGACCGTGCGGCAGCGCGTCCAGGAGGTGACCGCGCGCTCGGCCGGATCGGTGATCTCGTCCGGCTCCCGCGGCGGCGGCGCCGAAGGAGCCGCGAGCCCCTGCCCCCGGCACCAGGCATCGTTGTAGACGGTGTCGAGATAGCGGTGCGGGCCGTCCGGGAAGATCGCGGCGATCCGGGTGCCGACCGGACGGGTGCGGGCCGCCCAGCCCGCGACCAGTGCGACCGCGCCGACGCTCCAGCCGCCCGAGGCGTACGCGTGGCGGGCCAGCGACCGGCAGGAGCGGACGGCCTCGCCCGGGGCCACCCAGTGGACCTCGGAGAAGGCGGAGTGGGCGACGTTGCCGGGGTGGATGCTGGAGCCCAGCCCCCGCATCAGACGCGGACCGGCCGGCTGTCCGAAGATCGTCGAACTGACGGAGTCCACCCCGATCAGTGCCAGCTCGGGGAACGTACGGCGCAGCGCGGCAGAGATTCCCGCGGAGTGGCCGCCGGTCCCGACGGAGGCGACCAGTACGTCGATCCGGCCCAGCTGGGCGACGAGCTCGGCGGCCAGCGGGGCGTACGCCGCCACATTGTCCGGGTTGTTGTACTGGTCGGGGCACCACGCACCGGGCGTCGCGGCGAGCAGCTCGGCCACCCGTTCCCGCCGGGCCTGCTGCCAGCCGCCCGTCGGATGCGCGGCGGTGACGGTCTCGATCCGGGCGCCGTGGGCGGTCAGGGCCCGCCGGATGCCCGGTTCGAGACCGGGATCGGTGACGACGGTGACCGGGTGGCCCAGGACGATGCCGGCCAGCGCCAGCCCCAGTCCCAGGGTGCCGCTGGAGGACTCCACGACGGGGGCGCCGGGCGCCAGCTCCCCGCGCTCGCGGGCACGGGCCACCATGTGCAGGCCGGGGCGGTCCTTGATGCCGCCGGGGTTGGCGCCCTCGAGCTTGGCCCAGAAACCGCGTCCGGCATCGGCGAAGGGCTCACCGATCCACAGCACCGGGGTGCGGCCCACCAGATCGGAGGGCCCCCGGGCGGACGTGGGGGCAGGGGCGTACGGGAACATGTTCATGCGGGTGTCACGGCTCCTCGCCCCGGGCCGGAAACGGCCGTCGGGGCATCGGGGTATCGGGGGCCGGAGCACCGCGGCCCGCGACCGGTCCGGCAGGCATCGAAGCGGCGGGAGAGGCCGGGCAGCGGCACGGGTCCTGTCAGGTCCGTGCCACACAGAGCGCCGTGAGGACGCACCGCCCGCCGACGAGCCCGTGATCCGGCGCCCGGGCCGTACCGCACCCCGGCCGAACGGCCGCGGGGAACCAGGCCCGGAACTGCACCACGAGTGCCCCGCCCGGCACCGGGGCGGACGGCGCGTCGGTACGCAACCAGTCCGCCGCGTGATCGGACTCCGGGCAGCACGGCCCGGGATCGGAGGACGACGCCGCGAGCGGACCGGCGCCGGGAGGGACGGAGGGGGCCGGGACGGCCGCGCCCGCGTACATCGGGACGTGGTGCGCGCCGAGGGCCGAGGCATGGCTGTGCACACAGCCCAGCAGATGGAACGCCACCCAGACCAGCGCGAGAAGCACGCCGCCGCCACGCACCCGGCGATGGGCCGGGGGGAGAGGCGCGGCACCGATCACTGACTCAACGTACCCGCGCGAACACATGAAGTCACGTTCACGGTTTGCCATGCGCGGTCACCGCCCACGCGGGAGCGGACGGTGACCGTTCGTCAAATGCGCGTCAAGAGGGGTGCGTACGAGGTCAAGGGCCCGCTAACGGGCGGGCCGGGCGGTGCGCGGGCGGCCTAGCGTCGTACCGTGCCCCGGCCGTCGGCGGTCCGGGGCGATGTGCCCGTCCCCACGAGGAGTGCCATGAACGACCACCTCTGCGCCGAGGACCCCGACCCCCTTCGGCCCGGCCGGACCCGGACGCTGTTCGTCCCGGTCCGGCCAGGACCGGCGGGCTGCTGCGCCCGCCTCTTCCGCACACCGCTGGGGGAGCGGACCGCCGTCGCCTTCACCGGTGAACGGCAACTGGTCCGGGCCCTCGGCGGGCGGCAGCACTGGATCCGGCTCTCCGAACCGGCGGTGCGCGCCCTGGCCGCGCCGCTCGGCGTCACCGCACTCGTCATCGACCCGCTGCTCGCCGTCCCCGGCCCCGCCGCGCTTCCCGGGCGGCCCGTCCGGTGCACGATGCGGGGACCACGACCGGCCGGAGCACCGCCGCTGTCCGCCACGTCCACCGCCTGACCGGCCGAGGGAGCACCATGACCACAGCAGTCCCGCCCAGCCCGGCCGCCGCCCGCACGGACCTGTCCGTCTGGCCCGCCTCGGCGCGGCCCGCCCCCGACGGCGACGTCGCGGTGGGCGGCGTACCGCTCGCCAAGGCGGCCGAGCGCTTCGGCACCCCCCTCTACCTCCTCGACGAGCACGAGGTCCGCGAGCGCTGCCGCACCTACCTGCGCTCCTTCCCGGACACCGACGTCCTCTACGCGGCCAAGGCCTTCCTCTGCCACGCCCTCCTGCACTGGGTACGGGAGGAGGGCCTCGGCCTCGACGTCTGCTCCGCGGGCGAGCTGGAGTACGCCGTCGCCGCCGGCTTCCCGTCCGACCGCATCGTGCTGCACGGCAACGCCAAGAGCCCGCAGGACCTGGAGGCCGCACTGCGGCTCGGTGTCGGCCGGGTCGTCATCGACAGCGCCTGGGAGATCGCCCGGATCGCCGCGCCCGTGCCGGCGGGCACCCGTCAGAAGGTCCTGGTCCGGGTCGTTCCGGGGGTCAGCGCGGGAGGCCACGCGGCGATCCGCACCGGTACGGACGACCAGAAGTTCGGGCTGTCGGTCGCCGACGGCGGCGCGGAGCACGCCGTCGCCCGGATCCTCGACCAGCCCAGGCTGGAACTCGTCGGACTGCACTGCCACATCGGCTCGCAGATCACCGAGCCCGGCCCGTACGTCACCGCACTGCGCACGGTCGTCGCGCTGCTCGCCCGCATCCGCGACCGGCACGGCACCGTCCTGCCGGAGCTGGACCTCGGCGGCGGGCACGCGGTCGCCCACCGGCCGGGCGAGACCGCGCTCGACATCCCCGCCCTCGGCGCCCGCGTCCGTCGGGAACTGGCCGCGAGCTGCGCCGGGGCCGGGCTCCCCGTGCCCCGGCTCGCCGTCGAACCCGGCCGGGCGCTGGTCGGGCCCGCGGGTGTGGCGCTCTACCGGGTGCTCGCGGTCAAACGGACCGGCGCGCGGGTCTTCGTGGCCGTGGACGGCGGGATGAGCGACAACCCCAGGCCCGCACTGTACGGGGCGCGCTACGCACCCCGGCTCGTCGGCCGACGGACCACGGCCGCGCCCCGTACGGCGACCGTCGTCGGACGGCACTGCGAGGCGGGCGACGTACTCGCCGCCGATGTGGCCCTGCCCGGCGACGTACGCCCCGGGGATCTGATCGCCGTACCGGTCGCGGGCGCCTATCACCTCTCCATGGCGTCCAGCTACAACGCGGTGGGCCGCCCGCCGGTGGTCGCCGTCGCGGACGGCCGCGCCCGGCTGCTGGTCCGCCGGGAGTCCCTCGCCGACATCAGGAGCCGCGACGTCGGGCTGTGAGCCGCCCGCCCCGCTCGTCAGCCGTGCCCCTTCGTGCCGATCGTCGCCATCGCCTCGCCGGCCTGGTCGGCCAGGGTCACCGCCACCAGGCGCGCCTGGAGCGGGGCGGGCCCGGAGCCGGGTTCCGGCGTGAGCATGAACCTGCCGTAGTAGTGCCCGTTGCCGGTCGCCCGCAGCTCGATCTCCTCCGGCGGCCAGCCCTTGCGCTCCAGGTCCCAGACCCGTCGGCCCACGACCACGTCGCCGTCCTGCTCCAGCCGCGGCGGATGGCCCAGCAGCGTGCCGTACTCGAACCGGCAGCTCCGCAGACCGAGCAGCCGGGTCAGTTCCCCGCGTACATGGTCGACCACCGCGTCGGGGGAGGTCGTCGACCGCGCCAGCTGCGCGGTGTCGTGGAGCGCGGTCAGATGGCCCGCGTCGGTGATGGCCACCACGCGCAGCCGCCGGACCCGGGCCGCGAGCTGCGAGACGACCAGGCCGACCACCAGCAGCAGTACGGCCGTCTGGAGGTCGTCGCGACCGGTGATGGTGAACCGCTGGTAAGGCGGGGCGAGGAAGAAGTCGAACCAGACGGCGGCCGACAGCGCGGCGAGCGCACCGGCCGCCCGGTTGCCGAGCGCGGCGACGGCCACGACCACCACGACGAGCACCAGCGCCGCGTTCGCGCTGGTGAGATCGGTGCGGAACGGCACCAGCAGCGCGGCGACGGCCGGCGGACAGACCAGGGCAGCGGCCACGGCCACACTGTCCCGCAGGGAGAAACCGGACATGCCTGCCTCCTGGGTCCGTCTTCCACGATGCTCCTCGGGCGGCCGAAGCGGTACCGGAAGCGCCCGTGGGGGCGCCGGGAC
>NZ_JBHJQP010000284.1:0-5639 GCF_042262625.1 Streptomyces sp. NPDC056347
AGCGGTAGCGCCGTCGGGCGGGGAGGCGGGCCGGGCACGGCCGCCGCCCCGCCCGGCTCGGCGCCCCGGCTCCTCGGACGGCGGGAAGGCCGACGGGAGGAGTGCGCCGGCAGAACGACGCGGCGTGTCCCGTTCGCCCTACGCCTCACGCTTCCGGTCGCGAAAGCCCCGGGCCCGCCGGCACGGACCGTCCGGGGGCGCCGGCCGGTCCGGGGTCACCGCTCCGTCACCTGCCCGGCCGCCACCTCGATCCGGCGGGTCGTGCGGACCGCCTCCAGCATCCGCCGGTCGTGGGTGACCAGGAGCAGCGTCCCGGTGTACGAGTCCAGCGCCGATTCGAGCTGTTCGATCGCGGGCAGGTCGAGGTGGTTGGTCGGCTCGTCGAGCACCAGGAGGTTGACGCCCCTGCCCTGGAGCAGGGCGAGCGCCGCGCGGGTGCGTTCGCCCGGGGAGAGCGTCGTGGCCGGTCGCATCACGTGGTCGGCGCGCAGGCCGAACTTGGCGAGCAGGGTACGCACGTCGGCGGGCTCCGTGTCGGGCACGGCCGCGCAGAACGCCTCCAGCAGGGTCTCCGTGCCGTGGAAGAGCTTGCGGGCCTGGTCGACCTCGCCGACCACCACGCCCGAGCCGAGCGTCGCGTGCCCGGAGTCCAGCGGGAGCCGGCCGAGCAGTGCGGCGAGGAGGGTGGACTTGCCCGCACCGTTGGCGCCGGTGATGGCGACGCGGTCGGCCCAGTCGATCTGGAGGGAGGCCGGGCCGAAGGCGAAGTCGCCGCGCACGGCCCGTGCCTCGCGCAGGGTGGCCACGACCGAGCCGGAGCGGGGCGCGGAGGCGATCTCCATCCGCAGCTCCCACTCCTTGCGCGGTTCGTCGACGACGTCGAGCCGTTCGATCATGCGCTGGGTCTGCCGGGCCTTCGCGGCCTGCTTCTCGCTCGATTCGCTGCGGAACTTGCGGCCCAGCTTGTCGGAGTCGGTGGCCTTGCGGCGGGCGTTCTTGACGCCCTTGTCCATCCAGGAGCGCTGCATCTGGGCGCGTCCCTCGAGGGCGGCGCGCTTGTCGGCGTACTCCTCGAACTCCTCGCGGGCGTGCCTGCGGGCGCGGTCGCGCTCCTCCAGGTAGGCCGCGTACCCGCCGCCGTAGAGGTTGATCTGCTGCTGGGCCAGGTCCAGTTCCAGGACCTTGGTGACCGTGCGCATCAGGAACTCGCGGTCGTGGCTGATGACGACCGTGCCCGCGCGCAGGCCGGAGACGTAACGCTCCAGCCGCTCCAGGCCGTCCAGGTCGAGGTCGTTGGTGGGCTCGTCGAGCAGGAAGACGTCGTACCGGGACAGCAGGAGCGAGGCCAGTCCGGCGCGGGCCGCCTGCCCGCCGGAGAGCGCGGTCATGGGCAGGTCGAGGCCGACGGTCAGGCCGAGCTCGGCCGCGGTCTCCTCGGCTCGTTCGTCCAGGTCGGCGCCGCCCAGGGCCAGCCAGCGCTCCAGGGTCTCGGCGTAGGCGTCGTCCGCGCCGGGCGCACCGTCGACGAGGCCCTGTGTCGCGGCGTCCATCGCGGCCTGGGCCTCGGCGACGCCGGTGCGGCGGGCCAGGAACTCCCGCACGGTCTCGCCCGCGCGCCGTTCCGGCTCCTGCGGGAGGTGCCCGACGGTGGCGGTGGGCGGGGAGAGCCGCAGCTCGCCCTCCTCCGGGCGGTCGAGTCCGGCGAGGAGCCGGAGCAGGGACGATTTTCCGGCCCCGTTGACTCCGACGAGACCGATCACGTCGCCGGGCGCGACGACGAGGTCGAGCCCGGCGAAGAGAGTGCGGTCGCCGTGTCCGGCGGCGAGGTCCTTGGCGACGAGGGTGGCAGTCATCAGGGGGCCGATTTTAGGGCCTGGCCGGACCCCCTGATGACCCGGTGACCGGCGGCGTCAGGAGCGGCCGGCTCCGGGGACGCGCCGGGCCGGGAGGTGGGCGGTCACGCCCCGGGGTCCGGACACCTCCGCCGCCGCCGCGGCGGAGCCCGCGGTGGCCCGTACGAAGGCGCCGGTGCCGCCGACCAGGGGCAGCTTCGCGGTGGTGCGGGACAGGTCGAGGGTGAGGGTGGGGGTGGAGTCCGGCGGGTCGATGAGGTCGCGGTCGGTGCCCGCGACGATCAGGGCGAGGCGGTGTCCGGCCGGGACGACGTGGTCGGTGGCGGCCAGGTCGAGGGTGAGGGTGACGGGGCGGCCCGGGGTGAGGGGGCGGCCCTTGCCGGGCGCGGCGTAGGTGCCGAGGTCGGCCCAGCCACGGCTGATCACGGTCCGGTCGACGGTGGTGGTGCGGGCCGCGGTGTTCCGGTAGCAGGCGCTGTCGCCGGGGGTGCTCGCGCCCCAGCAGCTGCGGTCGGCGAGGGTGGTGATGCCTTCGCCGGAGGCCCCGTAGTCGCGGATGGTGTCGGGGCCGAGGTCCACCAGCACCGCGGAGAGGTGGGCGGTCGAGGTGGTCGGGGTGGCGGTGACGGTGACCGTCGAGGAGCCGGACAGCCGCAGGTCGGCGGCGAGCGGCGCGGTACGGAAACCGGCCTTGGCGGCGGTGGTCCGGTCCAGGTCGGCGGCCCACTCCGTCTCACCGAGCGCCGGATCGTCGGTGAACGTCTCGGTGGCGCCGGGGCGGGCGGGCCGCAGGGTCAGGGTGCCGACGCCGGGTTCGGTGCCGGGGCCCGGTCGCAGGGTGGTGGGCCGGGTGGTGCGGGGCGGCCAGACCCGGTCGGTGGACCACTGGTCGGGGTGGCGCTCGATGTCGGCCATCGGTTCGCGGTCGATGCCGTTGTCGTAGCCGAGGAGATAGTGGTCGAACCAGCGGTGCAGGGTGTCGACCCACTCGGCGCGCCGGAAGTCGAACGGGTCGACGTGTCCGGTCTGCGAGAGCCAGAGCTTGCGTTCCACGCCCTGCTTCGCGAGGGCGTCCCACCACTGGCCGAGGTGCTTGGTGCGGACATTGAGGTCCTGCATGCCGTGGACGGCGAAGACGCTGGCGCGTACCTTGCGGGCGTCCTTCACGTAGTCGCGCTCGCTCCACAGCGCAGTCCAGTCACCGTTGCGCGGCGCCCCGTCGGCGAGCCGCTGCTGCACCGCGGCGCAGCGTCCGAGCGCCTCGGGACTGTCCACGTAGCCGGAGAGCCAGTCGGGGCCGCTGGCGTAGAGCGGGGCGCCCTGGGCGAAGTAGTAGTCGTACCAGGAGGAGATGGCGCTGATCGGAACGATGGTGCGCAGCCCCTGGACGCCGGTCGCGGCGACGCCGTTGGCGATGGTCCCGTCCCAGCTCTTGCCGATCATTCCGGTGCGGCCGTTCGACCAGCCCGCCGCGGCGCGTTCGTGGCCGGTGCGGGTGGTGTAGGCGCGGGCGCGGCCGTTCAGCCAGTCGATCACGGCCTTGGCGGACTGCACATCGGAGCGGCCGCCGACGTCGACGCAGCCGTCCGAGCGATTGGTTCCGGCCAGATCGACGGCGACGAAGGCGTAGCCGCGCGGGACGAAGTAGTTGTCGTAATGGAGCGGGAATCCGACCGGCCGGCCGTCGCTGTCGTACGTCTTGAGCTGGCTCTCGTTGCCGCGTCCGCAGCAGGAGTAGTACGGGCTGGCGTCCATGATCACGGGGATCTTCCGGCCCTGGCGGGCGGGTTCGCGCGGCCGGACGATGTCGGCGGCGACGCGGTCGTTCCGGCCGTCCCCGTCGCCGTCGAGGCCGGTGTCGACCCAGACCGACTCGCGGACCGCGTCCGCGTACGAGTAGACGGGCTCGCTCTTCGCGGACCGGGCCTCGCGGGGGCCCGCGCCCTGCGCGCCGGCCGGGGAGAGCAGGACGGCCATCAGGGCGGCGACGGCCGCCACCACCAGGGATCTGTACCTCGAACGGAGTCGTTGCGCACGTGTCGGCATGGGCGGAAGGTACCCCTGGTCAACTCGCCTGCGACAGAGGGCGGTCGGAGGCGGACGCGGCGCGGTCAGGGCGTGAAGCGGCCTCGTCGTCATGGCGGCCGAATGGCGATCGTGTGACAGCTGTGGCCATGGACACGACTGGGGCGGTGGTCGCTGAATAGGGTCGACGTGACGGTTCAAGAGATCATCCGCCCCGACCACTTGGAGTGTTCCGTGCACCGCAGACTCATCGCCCCGAGCGCGCTCGCGGTCTCCCTGCTGCTGGCCGTCCCGGCCTCGGCCGCCGGGGGCACCGCGGGCGCGCCGGGCATCGGCGACCCCTACTACCCGGCCAGCGGCAACGGCGGCTACGACGTCTCCCACTACGACCTGCGGCTGAAGTACCAGCCGTCGACCGACCTGCTGGAGGGCACGGCGACGATCCTCGCCACGACCACCCAGGAACTCTCCCGTTTCAACCTGGACTTCGGGCTGGACGTCTCCGAGGTGCGGGTGAACGGCAAGAAGGCCGGTCACACGAAGACCGGCGAGCAGGAGCTGGAGATCACCCCGGCGGCCCCGCTGGCGAAGGGCAAGGCCGTCTCGGTGGTCGTGCGGTACGCCGGGAAGCCCTCCGAGGTGAAGATCAACGGGTGGACGTCCTGGGTCCGCACCCCGGACGGCGCGGTGGCCGCGCAGGAGCCGGAGTCCGCCGCCTGGTGGTACCCGAGCAACGACCACCCGCTCGACAAGGCCACGTACGACATCTCGGTGTCCGTGCCGGACGGCCTCCAGGCGATCAGCAACGGCACGCTCCAGTCGCAGAGTTCGAAGCTCGGCTGGACCCGTTTCAACTGGCGCTCCGCCAAGCCGCAGGCCACGTATCTGACGACGCTGGCGGTCGGGAAGTTCGACATCACCACCGACACCACGTCCGACGGGCTGCCGGTGATCAACGCGTACAGCAAGGACCTCGGCGCCAACGCCGGTGCCGCGCGCGCCAGCATCGAGCGGTCCACCGAGGTCGCGGAGTGGCTTTCGGAGATCTACGGGCCGTACCCCTTCGAGGCGCTCGGCGGCTACGCACCCAATGTGACCAGCGGTTTCGCCCTGGAGACGCAGACCAGGCCGTTCTACAGCCCGAAGCAGTTCGCCAATGGCGCGAATGTCCAGGTCGTCGTCCATGAGCTGGCGCACCAGTGGTACGGCGACAGCGTCTCGGTCAAGGGCTGGAAGGACATCTGGATCAACGAGGGCTTCGCCCGCTACAGCCAGTGGCTGTGGTCGGAGAAGGAGGGCGAGGGGACCGCTCAGGAGCTGGCGGACTACACCTACGCCCAGCACCCGGCCGACGACCCGTTCTGGCAGGTCAAGCCCGGCGATCCGGGCCCGGACAACCAGTTCGACGCGGCGGTCTACGACCGGGGCGCCCTGGCGCTCCAGGCGCTCCGCAACGAGCTGGGCGACGAGTCCTTCTTCGCGCTGCTGAAGGGCTGGCCCGCCGAGCACGCCTACGGCAACGCGAGCGTGAGCGACTTCGTCGCGTACGCGGAGCGGGTCTCGGGCAAGCCGCTGGCCTCGCTGCTGGACACCTGGCTGTTCCAGCCGGTGCGGCCGGAGGCGCCGGCAGCGGCCGGTGCGCGGGGCCTGAACGCCACCGCCGAGCCCGCGCGCCCCGCCTCCTGGAAGAGGATCGCGGCGACGGACTCGGTGCACGACCGCCGCTGACCGGCGCACCGGCACCGCCGCCCGGTCCGGTGG
>NZ_JBHJQP010000285.1:0-5496 GCF_042262625.1 Streptomyces sp. NPDC056347
CCTTCCCCAGGAGCGCCGGGCGCGGGCCCGTTCGTGGCCGGGTTCCGGCTAGGCGGACTTCTTGTGGTCGTCCTTTCCTGAGCGCTTCACCGCGACCGTGGCCGTGGCCTGCGGCGAGGAGACCTCGGTTCCGTCGGGGGTGAGTGCGCGGGCGATGGCCGTGTCGGTGACGCGGCTGGCCTTCGCGTCCTGCTCGGTGACCGTGTGCGGCGGGACCGTGCAGGTCATCGACTCACCGGGGGCGAGGGTCGTCTTCGGGCAGGTGACCTTGCCGCCGGTCGGGTCGTCCACCGTGATGTCGTGCAGGGCGGTCTCGCCGGTGTTGGTGACCGTCAGCTCCCAGTGGATGATGTCGCCGGGCCGGGCGCTGCCGCCGCCCGTGCCGCCGCCGTCGCCGCCGGACGGGCCGCGAGTGGAGCAGCCGGCGTGCTTGCCGCCGGGCGGGCAGTGACCGCCGTCCTTCTTCTCGATCCTCGCCTTCTTCACCAGGTCCAGCGAGCCCTGCTCCGGCTCGGAACCGGTGACGGTGAGGCGTGCGGAGTCCCCCGGGGAAACGACGACGGCGCCGATGCCGTTGACCGCGGTGGCGTGCGCGGTGTTGTCCACCCGCCCGGCCTCCGCGTCGTCCGCCGTCACCGTGTAGACGGCGGTGCAGGTCGTGGACGCGCCGGCGGCCAGTTCCGTCACGGGGCAGGACGCCTGCGACAGGGCTCCGGTGCCGGTGAAGGCGGTGTCGAGGACGCGCAGGTCGTGCACGGCCGCGTTACCGGTGTTGGTGACCTTGTACGAGTAGGTCACGGTGTCCCCGGCGGCGGCGCTGGTGGGGCTGACGCTCTTGTCGAAGGCCAGCGTGGCGCGCGAGACGCCCACCGCGGCCTCCGCGTTGCCGGACGTGACGTTCTCGGCGTCGTCGGCCCGGGTCGCCACGGCGTGCGCGGTGTTGGTGATCCGGCCCGCCGCGATGTCCGCGTCGGTGACGGTGTAGCCCGCGGTGCAGAGGACGTTTCCGCCCGGCGGGATCGGCTCCTGGGGGCAGGAGGCGGCCGGTGCTCCGCCGCTGCCGCTGAACGCGGTCTCCACGATGCGGGGCGCCACCAGTGTGGTGGAGCCGGTGTTGGTGACCGTGAACGCGTACGAGACGGTCTCGCCCGCGGCCCACACGGTGCCCGGCGTGGCCGTCTTGGTGACACGGAGCCCGGCGGTGCCGGTCGTGGTCAGCCTGCTGTCGCTCCGCTCGGAGCCGACGTCCTGCCCGTCCGGGGCGAGGGCGGCGGCACTGGCGGTGTTGTCCACCGCTCCGGCGTCGATGTCGGCCTGCGTCACCGTGTAGGCGGCGGTGCAGGTGGTCCCGGCGCCCGGCGCGAGCGTCGTCACCGGGCAGGACACCTCGGGGGAGCCGCCGGTGCCGGTGAAGCCGTTCTCGACGATCTGCAGCCCGTGCAGGGCGGTGGTGCCGGTGTTGGTGACGCGGAAGGAGTACGTCACCCGCTGCCCGGCGGCGTCGACCGAGGCCGGGCTCACCGACTTCTCCAGCGACAGGCCCGGCCGGGCCGGCGGCCCTTCCAGGACGACGGAGCCGGTGTTCGAGGTGACCTCGTCGCCCGCGGAGGTGCCGGTGGCGTGCGCGGTGTTCGCGACGGTGCCCCGGTCGATGTCCGCCTGGGTCAGTGTGTAGGTCGCGGTGCAGATCTGCGACCCGCCCGCCGGGAGGGAGCCCTCGGGGCAGGTCACGTCCGGCTTCGGACCGCTGCCGGTGAACTCCGTCTCGTCGATCGCGATGTCGTCCACGGTGGTGTTGCCGGTGTTGACCACCTCGTAGAAGTAGGTGATCTCCCGGCCGACGGTGAAGTCCTCGGGTGCGTCGGGTGCGGCGGACTTGCGCAGCGCGAGTCCGGGTTCCCGGTCGATGAGCACCGTGTTGCTGTCCCGGTCGGTCACCTGCTGTCCGTCCGGGGTGAACCCGGTTGCCTCGACGGTGTTGACGAGGACGCCCTGGTCCACGTCCAGCGGCTCGATGATGTAGCTGTTGTGGCAGGACACCGACTGACCCGGTGCGAGCGTGTGGTCCCACCCGCCGCAGTCCAGCGGCTGCAGCTGGCCGTGGCCGTTGAACTCGACGTCCTGGGCCTGCACGTTGGAGAGCGTGGTGTTGCCGGTGTTGGCGAAGGTGTAGGTGTACCGCACCTCCTGGCCGGGGTGGGTGATCGGCCCGCTGTCCGACGTCTTGACGACGTTGATCGCCGGACTCTGATTCGCCTCGACACGTGCCTGGGCGGGCGGGGACTCGACGACCTGGCCGAAGTCGTCGGTGGCGACGGCCGTGGCCGCGTTGTCGATGCCGCCCGCGTCGATGTCCTGCTGGGTGACGGTGTAGGTGGCCGTGCAGGTCATCGCCTCGCCGGGGGCGAGGGAGCCGGCGGGGCAGGAGAGCGCGGACAGGGGGCCGGTGCCGGTGAAGCCGTGCTCGTCGAGCACCACGTCGTGCAGCTGGGACGCGCCGGTGTTGACCACCTGGTAGTGGTACGTCACCTGGTCCCCGGCGGCGTCCACGGTCGTCGGGTCGACGCTCTTGTCGATGCTGATCTCGGGGCTCGGCCGGAGCACGTAGACGCTCGCCGAGCTGTCCGACTCGGTCACCTGGCCGTTGGTGGCGTGGCCCGTGGCGTGGGCGTGGTTGACGACGGCGCCGTCCTCCGCGTCCTGCCCGGTGACCTGGTAGTCGGTGGCGCCGCACTCCTGCTCCTCGCCCGGCAGGACCGGCCCGCAGTCGAAGTGGACGCCGAGACGCGGGTCGTCGACGGTGACGTGGTCCAGCACGGTGGTGCCGGTGTTGATCACGCGGAAGGTGTAGTGGAGCACGTCGCCGGGTACGGCGGCCTGCCGGTCCACCTCCTTCACCAGTTCCATCGAGGCCTGGCCGACGGCGAAGTTGTCGATCTCGCAGTGGATCTCCCCGGACCGCACGGCGCGGAAGGTCCAGTCACCGGGCCCGCCCTCGAGCGGCAGCTCGTTGCCCGTGTCGTCGGTGCAGCGGGCCTGGGAGTGGTACTGGTCGGGGAAGGGCGGGAAGAAGTCGTTCGTCAGGTGGTCGAACAGGTGGTACGTGCGGCCCGGCTCGACCGGTACCGGCGGGGCGGTGACGCTGTCGTCGCCGTCCTGGCTGGTGTTCGAGGTCAGCAGGTTGCCGGTGTCGTCGAAGACCCCGATCTTGAACTGGTCGTCGGGGTGGTTGCGGCCGTGGATCCGCTTGGTCAGCGTCAGGTTCGCCGCCGCGGCGGGCAGCGCGCACTGGGCGCCGTCCTGCTGGGTGGTCGGCACCTCGCCGATCGACGTGGCGCTCCGCGCGCCCGGGTCGATACGGACGAGGGTCCGGTCGGAGACGCCGTAGAGGTACGTGCCGTCGGTGAAGGTGGCCCGGAAGAGGGATGTCGGGTAGTTCCCGCTCACCGGCCCGAGGTCGTCCAGGGTGTGCGTGTCGGGATTGAAGAACACCAGGTGGGCGGGGGGTGCGCTGGTGGTGCCGCGGAGCCCGTACAGGCCGGTTCCGGCCGGGCCGTTCATGTACGACCAGTCGCCGGGTGCCTGCTGTCCGACGTCGCCGGACGCGATGACCACACCGTAGTCGGGCGAGCCGGGGGAGAGGTCGATCTCGGCCCACTGGCCGGAGTCGCTCATGATCCACCAGTGACCCCGCGGATCGATGTCGCCCGCGACCGGGGCGAACGGGGCGTCGATGCCCACGGGCTCCAGGACGCCGCTCTCCCCGACCCGGAGGACCTGGTGGGCGGGATCGTCGACCTGGACCCCGTAGAAGTACTCGTCGAGCGGGTTGTAGCCGACGGCGTCCATGCCCAGGGCGGTCTCACCGGCCGCCGACACATCGCCGGAGGACGGGTCGATCTGCATGATCCGCGGGCCGGGGGTCGCCGGGGGCTCGCCCTCGGCCGGCAGGGTCTCGAAGGTGTAGCCGACCGGTCCGCCGGGCGGACACTGCCAGGCCGGCAGCGCGCTGACCCTGGAGGAGACGGCCGCGGAACGGGCCGACGGGGCGTCCGGCACGCCCGTCGCGACGCCCTGACCGATCATCATGGCCAGCGAGGTGGTCCAGGCGACCGCCCAGCCGACGGCTCTCCGGCGTCGCCCGCGTACGCGGGCCCCGACTCCCCCGGTACCCGTGGCGGGGCCGCCTCCCGGTGGTCCCGGCCGCGCATGGTCTCGCATCCGTCACTCCCTGTCGACATGGGTTGGTCTGTCCGAGGACAGCAGACGGTGCGGTGGGGAGAAGGCGTGCGGGATGCGCCGGGCCGGGAGATCCACCGAAAGATGCGCGCGATGGGGCGTTTGGCCTGATGAGTGCGGCAGCTCCGCCCCGCCCCGGAGGGCCGGCCGCGCCACGCGCGACGGTGCGTCCAACTCGGCGCCACCCGGGCCCCGGACCCGTTCACCGTCACGCCGGAGGATGTGCGAGGGGGCGGTTTCGGACGTGCTCGCCGACGGCTCCCGCCACCGGGCCGCGGAACGGTTCCGGGAGGAGCCCGCCGCGCTGCCGGTCAAGGCATCCCGCGGGCCGTCAGCCCCGCAGCGCGGCTGAGGCTCCTCGCGACGAGCGGACGAACGCGGCACCGATGCCCAGGGCCGTCACGCCGCCGATCAGATACGGGGTGGTGTCGATCCCGGTCCCGGCCCCCGCCGCGATTCCGGTGCCGGACGGCCCCGAAGCGGCCTCGGGGGCCCGTACGGTGACGGTCCGTCCGTCCTGCGCCCGCGCCGTATCCGCCGGTTCGTCCGTCGCGTCGGCGGACGGCACGAACCACAGTGCGGCCAGCAGACTGGCCGCGGCGATGGCGGTCAGGAGCGGGCGACGAGCGACGGCCACGGAATCGATCCCCTTGTCACAGCCGTGAGTTAAGGCACGTGCGCCGATGCTAGTGAAAGCAGCGGGTCGCGGGAAAGCCAGGGGTCCGGGGAGCTTACGCTCCGGCGCATGAGCACATCTGAGTCAGCACGTTTCGTTCGGCTTCGTGTCGAAATGGTGCTGGAGATCACGGACTCCGCCGCCCTCGGTGGTACCGCACTGGAATCGATCGCCGCCGAGTACGGGGAGCGGGGCGGCGAGCCCGCGGAGGAACGCCGCCGTGCCGAGGCCGCCGTACGGGAGGACGACGCGGAGGCCCTCGCCTCGCTCGTCGACCCGTTCGACCTGGTCAGCGGGGTGCCCGGGGTCGAGCTCGCCCAGGCGTCCTGGAGCAGCGAGACCGTCGACCACGACCCGGACGACCCGGACGTCTGGGATCTCGACGACGAGGGCGACGAGGACGGCGAGGGCGACGCGGCGGACGCGTACCCGGACGACTGCGCCGAGGACGGCGAGGAGGAGGCCGGGGACGACGGGGAGGGGGTTGCGGGCGTCCCGCACAATGGATGAGAACGACGTCGGCCCCACCGCCGAGGGCGGGGGGGCCGGCAGCTGGTGAACACCAGTCTCTTATACACAAC
>NZ_JBHJQP010000286.1:0-5495 GCF_042262625.1 Streptomyces sp. NPDC056347
GCGACGGCGAGCCCGCGCCCCCCGCCCCGCCCGTCCAGCAGCAGGGCGGGTACGAGCCGTACGGCGGCCAGCGGGTCGGTCACCGATGGCGAATCACGGAGGAATCGAGGAGACATGGAAGGCACGAGAGACCTCTCGGGCGCGATGGAAGACGTTCTTTCCACGCTGCTGACCGACGACTTCCTGTCGCGGGTCTACCACCACGAACACCGTGTGTTCCCTGCGGCCGCCGAGAAGATCAGGGACGTCTTCGGCTGGGACGACCTGAACGAACTCCTGGAGACACATCCGCTCCGGTCCCCCCAGATGCGGTTGTCGCGGGACGGCAAGCAACTGGCCGAGGCCGCCTACATGGAGGGACGCACCGTCCGGCGCGGTCGTCGGCGCGTCCGCATCGACCCGGTGAGGCTGCGCGCGGCGCTCGGCGCGGGCCACACGCTCGCGATGAGGTACGTGGACGAGATCCACCCCGGCGTTTCACAGCTCTCCGAGGCCTTCGAGCGCAGGCTGCTCAGCGACTTCGAGTTCAACCTCTACGCCTCCTGGGCTCCCACCGGCAGCTTCAACGCCCACTGGGACGACCACGACGTGTTCGTCATCCAGCTCCAGGGCAGCAAGCGGTGGCGCATCTTCGGGCGCAACGAGTTCTCCATGCACCCCGCGGACTCGGCCATGGGCACGCCGCCCGGCGAGACCGTCGACGATCTCGTGCTCTCCCCCGGTGACGTCCTCTTCCTCCCGCGGGGCTTCTGGCACGACCCGGTGGCCGAGGGCGGTCCCTCCCTCCACATCACCGGCTCGGTCCCCTGCACCACCGGCACGGACCTGGCCCGCTGGCTGCTGGACCAGCTCCGCGAGGACGAGGCGATGTGCGCCGAAGTGCTGCGCTTCGGGGGTCCGGACGACCCGCGGGAGGTGCTGCGGAAGGTCCGGGACCGGGTGAACGAGGCGTTCGAGGAGGAGGACCTGTTGCAGCGTTTCTTCGCCGCCCGCGACGGCGCGCAGTTCGGCAGGTTCCGGCTCGGCCTCCCCGACGTCGGCCCCGTGGAGACCGCGCCACACCACCCCGGCACATAGGCAAGGGCGCTCTCGCCCGAGAAGACGGAGAACACAGAAGGCGCAGAGAACACAGAGAACGCAGGGAACACAGGGAACGCAGGGAACGCAGGGAACGCAGGGAACGCAGAACGCCCGGCCGGAGAACTCCGGCCGGGCGTCTGTCCGAACTGCCGACAACAGCCGCTCGGCCCCCGCGGGTTGCTGCACCCTCTCGGTTCCGTCACCGGGAGCGGCCATGCATCCGGCGTGGCCCCGGGGCTGCCGTCAGGTCAGATCGTCGGCGTGTCGTCGACGATCTCCTTGTGCGGTTCGACGACGAACTTCCAGCCCTCGCTGGGCTCCAGGAAGCGCACCCGGGTCGGGTAGATGTCCAGGGCGCGGCGGTCGCGGTTCTGGCCGTTTGCACCCTTCCGCGCCCGGGCCGGCTCCTCGTACAGGTCGACCTTGACGTCCGGCACCGCGGCGACGTCCTCGCTCCAGCGCTGGACGACCCCCGCGCCGAACGCTTCCCGCGCGGCGGAGTAGAGCGAGTCCAAAGACCCCTCGCTCCCGCCGGGCACGAAGAGAGCGAGGTTCAGGAGGACGCCGGCACTCTGGAGAACCTCGATCTCCTCGCCCCCCTTGTCAGCGGCCCAGACCCCGGCCTCTTCAGCGTTGTCCGGGAGGACGTGGATCTCCTCACCGAAAACCGTCCTCGCGACGAAGGACCCTCCCTCGAAATTCTTTCCCGGCTTCGTGAGAAAAGCCGGAGCATAGCAGTCGAGAGGAAGACCTTCCGCCTCCGCCGAAACGAAAATCCGGTCCTGGGGGCCCAGGTCCGAAACCTCCTCGGCCGTAAGACGTCGAGCCGTAACCTTCTCGGTGTTCACGCTATTCCCCTTTAAATCGCGCGGCATCCTGCGAATTCATTGAGACTCTATCATGAAAATGATCAGTCACTTCTCGTCACGCACGACTCCGCATCCACGGCAACACCGGCCGACCTGCGGTCAATTGCCTCCGGGGAAGCAGCGGGCAATTCCTCCCGAACCACCGTCACCGAAGAAGCGCGCCAGCAGGGTTTCCATGGACACACGTTTCAAAAATTTCATCAAGGTCAACCTGGACCTCGAGCGGGGGTACGAGACGAATGGCGACCTGAGAGACACTTTGCTGAGTTTCAGCGACTCCTACATCGAATTTATCCGTGCGGGGTTCGAGGGGATCATTTCGGATGACTCCTTCGGGCCGGCCAAATACGAGCGACTGACCGGCATCGAATTCTCCGACAGGGAAACTCTGCGAGCCTACCTTCGCAGAATGCACGATCACCTGTTCACCGGCGCACCGGAGCAACCGCTGCCGCCCGGCTAAGGGCTGTCCCGTAAGTGATCTGGCCCTGCGATGATCTCGACCGTGCCACGTGTGATCACAGCGTCCGAGCTGTCCTGGACAGCCCCGTTCGTTGGTGTGGCTCCGCGCCGGTTCAACGGGGTGGTGCGTGCGCCGCGGCGTGATGGCGCCGACAACGCTCGGCAGGGCCGGCCGTGGGGGATTCCGCTGGAGGATCGGGTGCTTCTGGTAGTCGGGCCTCTTCTCGCGCTCCGGCCCCGGAAGCGGTTTCGCAAGGACGCCGTGCTCATCGTGGACGGCACCCTGGTCCCCACCCGCGACCACACGGTGGCCGAGCAGTCCAAGAACTACCGGTACTCGACGAATCACCAGGTGGTCGTCGATGCCGACACCCGGCTGGTGGTCGTGGTCGGCCGGCCGTTGCCGGGCAACCGCAACGACTGCAAGGCATGGGAGCTGTCCGGGGCGAAGGCCGCCGTCGGGAAGACCGCAGTGATCGCCGACGGTGGCTGTCGAGGAACCGGGCTCGTCATCCCGCACCGCCGTGATCGCGGGCAGAGCGAACTGCCCGCCTGGAAAGAAGAGCACAACACCTCCCACCGGAAGGTCCGCGCTCGGGTCGAGCATGCCTTCGCCCGGATGAAGACCTGGAAGATCCTGTGCGACTGCCGCCTCAAAGGCGATGGCGTCCACCACGCGATGCTCGGCATCGCTCATCGGCACAATCTCGCGCGCCGCGGCTGACCGCTCCCGACCGAAGCACTGCCCGATCAGGATTCGGCCGGCAGGAGCTGGACCAGGCCGACCCAGTTCCCCCCATCCACCCAGGTCTGCGTGGCGCGGACCCGCCAGCGGCCGGCGGCCAGCGGGACCGCTGCCTCGGCAGGCATCCCGCCGTCGGGATACTCGATGCCCAAGTCGGAACCAGCTTCGGCGGAGTCCATGAGCACCGCCGGACCGTCCGAGACCCAGGTGCCGCACTCCTCCCACACCGTGGCCGGGTCCGCGAGGACGGCATCTGCCGCGGCTCTCAGTCCGGCCTCGCTTTCGGCGGCGAGCCACCGCAGGAACGCTCGCTGCTGAGGCAGATAGCAGCTGGTCGCCGGCTCGTCCGCCAGCACCAGTGCCTGCGCACCGTTTTCGTCGAGGGGGATCACACCAGCCAGATCGTCCACCGCGCAGGCCCGGTCGTAGTCGTCCGGAGCAGTGGCGTCTCCCCTTGCGAGACCACTCTCCGCCGTGCACCCGCCCCAGGAGGCCAGGGCGGAGACGGGGACAACGATCAGAGGACCGCCCATCGACTCCACCCAGACAGGGGAAGGGTGGGAGGCATCGTCTGCGGTGGATGAAGAAGTGATCATCCAGTCAGCGTGCCCTCTCCCACTGACACCGCCACCACGCTCAGCCAGCAGTTGCGGGACAGCCCTTAGCCAGGTGCGGGGACCCGGAGGCGGCCCGGCTCCCGTGGGTGCCGGTGCGGACACGACCCGCGGGGGGCGCCTGGCCGCGCGCGGGGCGGCGCACCCGGCGGCTATGGCATTGATCACAGCGAAAGTGCGGGCGTCGGACACAACTGCACCCTTTCGCCGTTTCTGTCGGTCGCGGTGCTGTGGTATTGGCCGGTGCGGGTGAAGAAATCGTGGTGGCCGGGCGTCGGCCCGGCCATACGATCCCCTCAAGTCGCATCCGCGTGCCCCCTCCCGCGGCGACCCCTTCTTCTTTTTCGGACACCGAAGGGCTCTTGTGAAGATTCGCCCGATTCTCGCCACAGCCGTTGCCGCCGCAGTGACCGCGCCTGTTCTCCTGCTGTCGGTCACCCCGGCGTTCGCCGACGACAAGCCGGCAGCACAGGCGCAGGACAAGACGCAGGACAAGACGCAGGACAAGAAGCAGAGCAAGCCGTCCACCGCGGAGCTCGAGAAGGCCGCCGCCGCAGCGAAGGCGACGTACGACGCCGCCGTGGAGGCCGAGAGCGCCGCCAAGGCGGCGCTGGAAGCCGTCCTGTCCGACACCAGCCCCCTCGCCGTGGCCGCCAAGGCCGCCGAGGCCGCGGCGGTGGAGGCCGCCGCCGCGAAGGCGGACGCCGACCAGGCAGTCGTCGACGCCCAGGCCGCGGTCGACGCACTCCCGGGGACGGCCACCGAGGAGGAGAGGACCAACGCCGCGACCAGGCTCACCGGGGCGCAGGCCGACGCGGAGACCGCGCGGGAGGCCAAGGCCACCGCCGACAAGAACGCGGCGGAAGCCGCGGAAGCGCGGGAGGACGAGCGGGTCGCCGCGGCCCGGAAGCTGGACCAGGCGCAGAAGGCCACCAAGGCGGCCCTCGCCGACAAGAACGCCGCCGACGAGGCGCTGGCCGAGGCGAAGAAGGAGGGCGGCGAGGGCGGTGAGGACTGCGTCCCGGAGACCGCGCTCACCACGGTCGTCACGGGTCTGCCGTCCGTCGTCGTCGCCGGCACCCAGGTCGAGTTCAAGCTCCGGGTGACCAACGGCACCGACAAGACGATGGACGAGGTGCTTCCGTTCGCCTACGTCCACGCGACCGACAAGAGCGGGCTCAAGAGCATCGACGACCTGGTGCGCCTGCAGTGGTCCTCCGCCTCGTCCAAGAAGTGGAAGACCGTCGACAACAAGCACTACATGGACGCCATCAGCCCGCTGAAGGCCCGTACCCACACCGACATCAAGATGCGCCTCAAGGTCGACGCCTCGGCCCCCGCGGGCAACGGTGTCACCTTCGTCGCCGGTGACTACTTCAACGACGACGGCACCTGTGGCGGGAACCCGGACCTCGAGGGCTACGAGTTCCTGATCGCCGCCGCGGGCAGCAAGCCCGGCAAGGTCGGCGACGCCAAGCCCGGCGCCACCAAGCCGAAGTCCTCGGACGTCAAGGCGCAGAGCAGCGGCTCCCGTCCGGTGAGCGGCAGCCTCGCCGCCACGGGCTCGCCCTCCGCGCTGCCGCAGCTCGCCCTCGCGAGCGGCGCGGCCGTGGCGATCGGCGGGGGCGCGGTGTTCCTCGTACGCCGTCGCAGGGCCGGCACCCACGCCTGATCCACGGGTGGGGTGCCGACCGGGCACCCCACCCGCGTACCGAGCAGTACCGG
>NZ_JBHJQP010000287.1:0-5429 GCF_042262625.1 Streptomyces sp. NPDC056347
TGTCTGGAGCTGGGGCTGCACCATGGCATGGCGCAGCACATCGAGGCGAGTCGCGGGGGGCGGGGCGGGGGGGCGGCCCGGCGCCCCCCCCCCCCCCCCACGGCGGAGCGCACGCTCCGGTCAAGTCGGGGGATCCGGGGGTACGGTGACGCGCCCGGCGCGCCGTTCACCGTCCAGGACGCGCAGCGCTCGGGCGAGTGTCGCGGTGTGGATCCTCGCCTCCCCGCGCTCGTGCATCAGCGTCAGCGCGTCCCGCAGCGCCGCCGCGTGCGAAGCCAGCGCCTGTGCGGCACGCAGTGCGCCGTAGGTGTCGCTGCCCCGGGCCGGGTTGATCCGGCCGACCTGGTCGACAACGTCGAGGTAACGGTCGATGAACTCTCCCTCCGCGCGGGTCAGCGCGGGAAGCGGCGGGAGCTCGCGCGGTCTCATCGGGCGGTCACCGCGAGGGGTGCGGGGGGCGCGCGGCGTTCCGGTTCTCCAGGACGTGATCCACCAGGCCGTACGTCCGGGCTCCCGCGGCGTCGAGGATCAGTTCGCGTTCGATGTCCGCGGCGACCTGCTCGGTGTCGCGGCCGGTGTGCCGGGCCAGCAGTTCGATCAGCAGCGTATGGAGCCGGTCCATCTCCCGTGCCTCGACGGCCAGGTCGGACGGCTGGCCCCGCATGGGCTCGGGGAGCTCGGGCTGGCGCACGACGACCCGCGCGCCGGGCAGTGCGTGCCGGTGGCCGGGGGTGCCCGCGGCGAGGAGCAGGGAGGCGCAGGGGCCGGCCTGCCCGAGGCAGAAGGTCTCCACCTCGCAGCTCACGTACCGCATGGTGTCGTAGATCGCGGACATGGCCTCGAACGAGCCGCCGGGGGAGTTGATGTAGAGCGAGACGGGCCGGTCCGGTGCGGCGTGCTCCAGATACATGAACTGCGCGACCAGATCGGAGGCGGCGGCGTCGTCGACGGGAGTGCCGAGGAAGACGATGCGCTCGGCCAGCAGCTTGGAGTACGGGTCGACGGTACGGACACCGTCGGTCGTGCGCTCGGTGAACTCGGGCAGCACGTGGCGGGCTGCGGGACGGAACGGCATGGTGACGCCTCTCCTTCGGAACGGACCGGGCCCTGTGCGGGCTTCCGTGAAAAATGTACAGGACGTACAGAAGGTTGTGAGGGGGATGCGTCCTGGTGATCCGTTGGAATGCCCAGGTCGGAGGCTGTTCTTGTGTTCGCTGAGGGTGGACATCGCGCGACCGTTCACGGCGCGTCTGAGGCCCGAGGCGCCGAGGCGCCGGTCGAGCCGCCGCGCGGCGGGTCAACTCGGCCGACGTCCAAGGGGTATGGGCATCCGGTCGGGCGGGCCGGTCGCAGCCTTTGCATCCTGTGCTGCCCGTGAGTCGGACGTTCTCCCGCTCACGGGCGGCTCCGTCGGGGGGTGTCCGGCGATCGGCGGTACCTCTGGCGGCGGATCCGCGTCGAAACCGGCCCGCACATCACGATCGCGGTTCCCGCCCCGGGCCGCCGCGGCGCGACCGTGGTTCCGCCCCGTCAGTTGCGCCGGTGGCTGCCGCGGCGTCCGCTGAGCCCAAGATGCCGGCCGGTCGGGCATGCCGCCTTCGGCGTGGTCGACGACGGATCAGGTGGTCCTCGGTGCGTGTGCGTCCAGCCTGTGTGTGTCCGCCATGCGTACATTCGTTGCCCGTCGCGTCGGCGGTCGCGTCCATCGGGCAATGGCAACGCCGGGACGGTGTGGAGCCGGTGAACCCGTGCGGGCGCCGGCTGTCACGCCCGGCGTTCGCCCGGCGGCCTTCCTCCCTGGTCCAGTACCCCGGTCACGACGGCGTGCAGATGGCGGCGGAAGCGGTCGAGTGCGGCCAGGTCGCGTGGGCCGAGGCGGCGTCCGGCGGGGTCGATGACTCCGGCCTGGCCGAAGGAGTGAGTGGTCCAGACGATCGTGAAGACCAGCATTTCGACGTCGATCCCGGTGCCGATTCCGGCGCGTTCCAGCACCGTGCGGACGTCGCTCGCGACCTCGGCGACCAGTGGTCCGGCGAACTCCGTCTCGATCTCGGCCAGTTCGGCTCCCTCGGAAAGCCAGCGGCGCATCCACAGCGCAGGGACCTCGGGGTGGCTCAGGCAGAAGGAGAGGTAGGTGTCGACGAAGCCGAGCAGCGCGGCACGGGTCTCCTCGGCCGACGGGCCGCAGGCGCGCAGTCGCTCCAGCGCGGCAGTGGCCACCTCCCGCTGTGCGAGGTGGGCGCGGCGCATCACCGCGCGGTACAACTCGAACTTTCCGCCCACGTGATAGGCGACCGTCGCGATGTTCAGGCCGACGGCCTCTCCGATCGCGCGGGTGCTCGTGGCGTCGTACCCGCGCTCGGCGAAGAGCCGGGTGGCCGCCTCCAGGATGCGTTCTCGGCTGGTTCCATCGTCGGCATGGTTGCTCATGCATCCGAGGCTACCCGAGGTAATTGAGCCGTACCAATCAACTGCTGGAGTGCGAAAAGGCAGGTCAGAGACGATTGCGCTGCTCTCCATCATTCGATTGAATGAGCGCCGTCACGGAAGGGGGGCACGGCATGGGTTCGACGAGGGTTGCGGTGATCGGTGCGGGGGCGGCGGGGCTGGCCTCGGCCAAGGCGCTGCTCGAGGAGGGTCTGGACGTCACGGTCCTGGAGCGGGGCGACCGGCCCGGCGGTCTCTGGGCGCCGGACGGCGACGGGACGTCCCCGGCGTACGACAGCCTGCATCTCAACACCAGCAAGGGCCGTACCGAGTTCGCCGACTTCCCGATGCCGGAGCAGTGGCCCGACTTCCCGTCGGCCGCACTGGTGGGCGGCTATCTCGCCGAGTACGCGGACGCCTTCGGAGTCACCGGACGCATCCGGTTCGGCTCCGAGGCCGGCGCCGTGCGTCGGCGGGATGCGGAGTGGGAGGTCACGGCCCGGCGCGGCGCGGACACGACCACGGAGATGTACGACGCCGTCGTCGTCGCCAACGGGCACAACCGCGAGCCGAAATGGCCCGCCCCCGCCTACCCGGGCGCGTTCGACGGCGCCCAACTGCACGCCCACGACTACCGCAGCCCGGAAATGTTCGCCGGGCGGCGGGTGCTCGTCGTGGGCATGGGCAACTCCGCGATGGACATCGCCGTGGACGCCTCGTACGTCTCCTCGGGACCCGTGCTGCTGTCGGCGCGGCGCGGCACGCACATCGTCCCGAAGTACCTCTTCGGCCGCCCCGCGGACGCGACCGGCGGAGCCCTCGCGGTACTGCCGTGGCGCATCCGGCAGAAGGTCGCGGAAACCGTACTGCGCCTCGCGGTCGGCACTCCGCAGAGCTACGGGCTGCCGCGCCCGGCCGACGGGCTCTTCCGGAATCACCCGACGGTCAGCGACACGATCCTGCACCGGCTCACCCACGGCGAGGTCGTCGCCCGGCCCGGCGTCGAACGGCTCGACGGAGCCCGGGTGGTCTTCACCGACGGCACCGCCGAGGGCGTCGACGTGATCGTGTGGGCGACCGGCTACCACGTGACCATCCCGTTCCTGGACAGCACCTGGCTCGGCGACGACGCCGAGGCGATGCCGCTGTACCAGCGGGTCTTCCACCTCGACGACCCGACGCTGGCCTTCGTCGGCCTGATGCAGTCCACCGGCGCCGCCCTGCCGGTCGTGGAGGCGCAGGCCAAGCTCGTCGCCGCGTACCTCGCCGGCCGGTACGCCCTGCCGCCACCGGCCGAGCAGCACGCCGCGGTCCGGCGCGCCCATGCCGCGGCGGTCCAACGGTGGGGCGACAGGCGCCCGACGATGCGCATCGACTTCGACCAGTACGTCGCAGCCCTGCCCCGCGAGATCCGGGCAGGCCTCCGCCGGGCGGCCCGTGGCGCCGCAGTCCACACTCCGACCTCGAAGGCACCCACATCGTGACGATTCCCTTCCCCGGCCGCCGTCACGATCCCCGTGGACGACGGATCCTCATCACCGGCGCCTCCGGCACCATCGGCCGGGCCCTGGGCGAGCGGCTGACACGCGCCGGGGCGCATGTGGTCGGCATCGACCTGCGGCCCCGTGGCGACGAGCCGTTCGACGTGATCCGCTGCGACGTCACCGACGACGGCAGTGTGACAACGGCCGTCGCGGACGCCCTCGCCGCGCTGGGCGGGCTCGACGTCCTGGTGAACAACGCCGGCGCCGGCGGGCCCGCGCCGGCCGAGTACCCGCCCGACGCGGAGGTGCGCCGGCAGCTGGAGCTCAACCTGCTCGGTACGTGGCGGGTGACGGCCGCCTGCGTCGGCGCGCTGGTCGCGGCGCGCGGGCGGGTGGTGATGGTGGCCTCGCGGATGGCGGTCATGCAGCTCCCGCTCGCCGCGGCCTACGGCGCCTCCAAGCGGGCCATGGTCGCGTACGCCGACGCGCTGCGTCTGGAGCTCGGCACACATGTCTCGGTCAGCTGCGTGTACCCGTCCGCGGTGCGCAGCCCGATCCACGACTCGACGAAGGCGGCGGGCCTGTCGCTGGAGGGCATGAGCGTGTACGAGCCGCTGGACGGTGTGGTCGACGCGATCACCCGGACGGCGCTGGCCGGACGGCCGCGGCGGGACGTGACCACGACCCGCAGGGGTGCGGTGGAGTTCTTCCTGGCGCGCCATCTGCCCGCGCTCACCGACCGCGTCGTGGCCCGCACACTCGCGGCACGGACCCGCGCAGGCGTCTTCGACGGGGCCGCGCTCGCCGCAGGTGTGGTCGAGCGGCACCGGAGCGGGACGTGACGGCCGCCCGGACCGCATCGCCGCGGGCGGGCCGGGGAGCGCTGTCGGCGTACGCGGCCGGCTCGGTGGGCATGGGTGTGTGGGTCACCGTGCCGGGGCTGCTGCTGCTCTACTTCCTGACGGACGTCCTCGGCGTGCCCGCGTTCACGGCCGGCCTGACCCTGCTGCTGCCCAAGGTGGTCGACATCGTCGTCCACCCACTGCTGGGGTCGCGTTCGGACCGGGAGGCGCGCCGGATCGGGCACCGCCGCCGGATGATGCGGGCCGGGGTGCTGCTCGGCGTGGCCATGGCGGCGATGTTCAGCGTGCCGCCCGGCCTGACCGGAGGGGCGGCGGCGCTCTGGGTGGGGTGCTGGTTCGTGGTGGGCAACCTGCTGTTCGCCTGCTTCCAGGTGCCCTACCTGACGACACCGTCCGACCTGCGGGTCGGGTACCACGAGCGGACCCGGGTCTTCATGTTCCGCATGGTCCTGCTGACCGTCGGGCTCCTGGGCGCCGGGGTCGCCGCGCCGGCGCTGGCCGCGGCGGGCGGGCGGGGCGACTACGCGCGGATGGCGGTGCTGCTCGCGTCGGTCATGGCCGTATCGGCGGCCGTCGCGGTGGGCGGCGTACGACGGCTCACGGACGAGTGCGGCTTCCGGACGCCCGGCGCGCAGGCCGGCCACTCGTCCCCGGC
>NZ_JBHJQP010000288.1:0-5319 GCF_042262625.1 Streptomyces sp. NPDC056347
CGGGTCGTGCCGTCGAGGTGGCTCAGCCGCAGTCGCCGGCCGGCCGCTCGCGGGTGACCAGGTCGGTCCAGCCGGTCGTGCCGTCGATCCAGACCACCCGCCTGCCGCCGTCGGCCGCCGCGTACGACTGCTCGCCGCGGTTGCAGGAGACCCGCTGGACGCGCGAGCCGTCCAGGGGGAGCTGCCACAGCTTGGGCAGTGTCTCGTTGCGGTAGGCGGTGTCCGGGGTCTGCGCGGTGACGGTGACCGCCTCGTCGGACGCCGTCAGGCCGTACGCGAAGAGCGCGCCGTCACCGGTCTCCGGGCTGATGTCCTTCAGTCCGGTGCCGTCCCGGTTCGCCCGGCGCACCGCCATCCGGCCGCCGTCCTCGGCGTTCTCGTCGACCAGCCACACCACGGAGTCCCTGGTGACGGCGGTCTCGCCGAGCGCCTGCGGGGTGCCGCTCTGCGGGAGCAGCCTGGTCTTCCCGGTGGTGGTGTCGAAGACCTCGACGCCCAGCTCGTACTCCGTCTGGCCCGGGTAGAGCTTGCCGTAGGCGATGGTGTTGCCCTTGACGGAGCCCACGGCGGTGGAGAGGTGGTAGCGGCCGCCGTCCACGTACTCCTGCTTGCCGGTACGGGTGTTCACGTAGCCGACGTGCTGGCTGCCGAACGGGTCGTACTCGGTGAAGACCACCAGGTCGCCGTCGACCCGCAGCCCCTCGACGCCGGTGAACGAGGTCCAGACCGTCCTGATCGGGCCGCCCGCGACCGGCCGGCTCAGGATGTCCACGCCCGTGTCGCCGAACGCCGCCCAGACCACGGTCTTCCCGTCGGTCGCCGGATAGACGTGGTAGCGGCCGTCGTTGGGGCTGATCAGCTTGGGCGCGCCCTTGCCGTCGGTGCGACCGGCGTGGACGGAGTACGGCTCCGAGCCGTCGTCGTTCGACGTGGAGGCGGCCCACCAGCCGCCGCCCGCGCCGGTGCCGGTGCCGGAGGTGTTGAGCTTGCCGAGGAGCTTGTCGGAGTCGACGCCGAGCGCCTTCTCCCAGCCCGGGACGATGCCGTGGGCGTCGAACGCCCGCTTGACCGCCTTGAGCTGCTTGGCCGTGACGCCCAGTTCCCGGGCCGCGGCGATGGTGGCGTCGCGGCCCTCGGTGAAGCCGTCGAGCGGGGTCAGATAGGCGTCGAGCGCCCGGTAGGCGATCCTGTCGGCGAGTTCGGCGCCGAGGTCCTCGCGGATGTCCCAGAGGGCGCCGGAGTAGATCGTGGAGTTGAGGTGCACCCCGCCGTTGTCGGTGGAGAAGGCCACGCCGAGGAAGTTCTTGGAGGTGGTGGCGCCGTCGTTGAGGTCGCGGAAGGCGCAGTCGCGGGGCCCGGCGGTGCGGCACAGGTCCTCGCCGATCAGCCCGGCGTCCGGGTCGTCCATCGAGGTACCGGAGGCGGTGACGTCGATGGCGTTGCCGAAGTAGTCGGCGATCGCCTCGTTCATCGCGCCGGACTGGCCCGCGTAGACCAGGTTCGCGGTGGACTCGACGACGCCGTGGGTCATCTCGTGGCCGACCACGTCGAGGTCGGCGGAGAGCGGCTTGTACTCGCTGTCGCCACTGCCGTAGACCATCTTCCGGCCGTCCCAGAAGGCGTTGACGTACGGCTGGCCGTAGAGGGTGACCCCGACCAGCGAGTCGATGTTCATGCCGCGGCCGTCGAGGCTGCTGCGGCCGTGCTTCTGCTTGTAGTAGTCGTAGACCTGGCCGGCCGCCCAGTGCGCGTCGGTGGCGCCCGACTGGCCGGCTTCCTTGCCGAAGTCGCTGGTGGGGTGGCTGAACACGCTGATCCCGCCGGGCCAGCGCCCGGAGGCCTCGGTGACGTCGACGTCCCGGGCGTCCCAGGTGCTGATCATGCCCTGGCCGTTGTCCCGCTGGTGGGCGTAGTCCGTCATGAGGTACCGGTCGGCGGACCGGTCGTAGTAGAGGTCGAGCGGGACCTTGGAGCCGTCGACGCGCAGGCCGGTGCCCTTGACGCCGGGGAACTCGGCGGCCGGTGCGGCGGCCGGGGCCGCCTGAGCGGCGGCGGCCTTCGCGGGCGCGGCCGCCGGGGCGGTGCCCGGTGCGGTGAGGGTCTTGATGCCGCTGTACCGGAGGACCGGGAAACCGGCCGCGGCGTCGAGGTAGACCTCCTGGAGCACCGGTTCGCCGGTGGCCGGGTCCGCGCCGCGCACGGTGACGTGGCGGGCGAGGACGCCGGTGCCCCTCGGGATCACCACGAGCCCGTGGTCGGTGCCGGTGAGCGCGGCCGCCCGGGCGGTCTTCTTCCCCTTGGCGCGGACCGCGTCGGCCTTGGTCAGGGTGGCGCCGCGGAGCCGGGACGCGGTGGTGGCGACGGCCCGCCGGACGGCGAGGGAGGCGTCGATCCCGGCGTCGGTGGAGGTGGTGAGCCCGGTGAAGTACTTGCCGGAGGTGCCGGTGACGACGCGCCGGCCGGCCTTCTTCTCCATCCGTACGACGTACTGGCCGCCGAGCACCGGGACGCCGTGGTGCTTCTGCTGGAAGCGGACCGTCTCCTCGGCGCCTTCGGTACGCGTCTGGACGGGCTCCAGGTCCCGCCGCGGGTCGGCGATCCGGTAGCGGGCCTTCCGGTCGGCGAGGTGGCCGCGGGCCGCGTCGGCGGGCCCGGCCGCGGCGTCGGCCGGTTCGGAGATCGCGTCGACGAGCGCGGGGGTGGCGGTGCCGTCCCCGGGGACGATCCCGGCGCCCGGCGGGGCGGCCGAGGGGGCGGCCGCCTGGGCCGGGAGCGCGCTCAGGACGAGCGCGGCGCTGCCGAGCAGGGCGGCCAGGGCGGCGCCCCCCGGTATGCCGCTCCCCCTCGCCGCGCTGCCCGGCCTCGCCGCCGCGGCCCCGCGTGAACCTCTTCTGGACGTACGCAATGCGACCCCTCCCACATGCCTGGAGACCCTTCAGGTGGTCATGCCCATGCAAGCGGCGGGGCGCCAACGGATCAATGTGACAGGCGTGTTGACAAGTGGGCACGCCCACTTGTGTGCCTTGTGAAAGCAGAGTGAGAATCCAGGCATGATCCAGGGGGAGCTGACGGATCTCGGTCTCGGGGAGGCCGAGCAGCGCGTGTACGAGGCATTGCTCGCGGAACGGGCCGAGGACGCGCGGGAGCTCGCCGCGCTGCTCGGCCTGGCGCCGGGGCCGCTGGCGGCGGCGCTCGACCGGCTGACCGAGCACGGCTTCGCGCTGCCCGCCCCGCCCGGCGATCCGGATGCCCTGCCCCGGCCGGCGACCCCGGGCGGCGCGATCCGCGCCCTCATCCACCGCCGCCAGGCCGAACTGCACCTGCGGTCGGCCGAGCTGGAGCAGCTGCGGATGAACGCGGACCGGCTGGCGGGCCGCCTGATGTCCGGCTCCGCCACCGCCCCCGAGGGCGGCATCGAGGTCGTCGTGGGCCCGCGGGCCATCGGCGAGCGCGCCGAGTACCTGCTGGCCTCGGCCGAGCGGGAGGTGGCGATCCTGGACCGGCCGCCATATGTGAAGGGCCAGCCGGGAAAGGGGAGTTCACGCGCCCCGGGGCTGGACATCGGGGCGCTGCTGGAACGGGGCGTGACGGTGCGCACGGTGCTGGACCGGGAGGGCATCGGCTACCCGGGCCGGATGCGCTCGCTGACCGGGCTGGTCGAGCGGGGGCTGCGGGCCCGGGTCGCCCCGGGCGTACCGACGAAGCTGATCATCGTGGACGGGCGGGTGACGCTGCTGCCGCCGAGCGACGCGTCGGACCCGACGGCCTCGGCGCTGGTGATCGGCGACGCGCTGCTGCACAACGCGCTGGTGCCGCTGTTCGAGACGGTGTGGGAGCGGGCGACGCCGCTGGGCGGTTCCGGCGGGCCGCTGCCGGAGCCGCAGAAGGAGCTGCTGGGGCTGCTCGCGGCCGGGCTGAAGGACGAGGCGATCGCGCGCCGCCTGGGCGTCCACGTCCACACCGCCCGGCGCCGGATCAGTGTGCTGCTGGACTCGCTGGGCGCGCAGACCCGTTTCCAGGCGGGGGCGCAGGCGACACTGCGGGGCTGGCTGGAGGTCTGAGCCCGACCCCCGGAGCCCGGAGCCCCCGTAAGCGGTACGGGCCGGACCCCCCGGGACGCGGTACGGCCCGCTCCCCGGGATTCCCGGGAGGCGGGCCGTCCGTACCGGCCACGCGCGCGGCGCCGCGTCCGTCACGCCGTGCCGCTCACGCCGCGGCCGCGATCTCCTCCCGCGCCGGGGCGACGGCCGGGGCCAGGGCGATCTCCAGGACCTGGCGGACGTCGGTCACCGGGTGGACCTCCAGGGTGTCGAGCACCTCGGCGGGGACGTCGTCCAGATCGGCCTCGTTGCGCTTGGGGATGACCACGGTGGTGATCCCCGCCCGGTGCGCGGCGAGCAGCTTCTGCTTCAGGCCGCCGATCGGCAGCACCCGCCCGGTCAGCGAGACCTCACCGGTCATCGCCACGTCCGTACGGACCAGCCGTCCGGAGAGCAGCGAGGCCAGCGCGGTCGTCATGGTGATGCCCGCGCTCGGGCCGTCCTTGGGGACCGCGCCCGCCGGGAAGTGGATGTGCACGCCCCGGTCCTTCAGGTCCGCGACCGGCAGCTCCAGCTCCGCGCCGTGCGAGCGCAGGAAGCTCAGCGCGATCTGCGCGGACTCCTTCATGACGTCGCCGAGCTGGCCGGTGAGGGTCAGTCCGGAGGCCCCGGTCTCCGGGTCGGCCAGCGAGGCCTCCACGAAGAGCACGTCGCCGCCGGCCCCGGTCACCGCGAGCCCGGTCGCCACGCCCGGCACCGCGGTCCGGCGCTCGGCCGGGTCCTGGGCCGACTCCGGGACGTGGTGCGGACGCCCGATCAGGCCCCGCAGGTCCGCCTCGGTGACCGTGAACGGCAGTTCCCGGTCGCCCAGTTCGTGCTGGGCCGCGACCTTGCGGAGCAGCCGGGCGACGGCCCGCTCCAGGTTCCGGACCCCGGCCTCCCTGGTGTACTCGCCTGCCAGCTTGCGCAGCGCCGACTCGTCGAGCGTGACCTCGTCCCCGGCCAGCCCGGTCCGCTCCAGCTGGCGCGGGAGCAGGTGGTCGCGGGCGATGACGACCTTCTCGTCCTCGGTGTAGCCGTCGAGCCGGACCAGCTCCATGCGGTCGAGCAGGGCCTCCGGAATGGCTTCGAGCACGTTGGCGGTGGCGAGGAAGACGACGTCGCTGAGGTCGAGCTCGACCTCCAGGGAACACCCCACCCCTCGGAAGGTCTGACCTTCCGGCCGGTACAGCGTTCCAACGAGCGGTGTGCCCCTGGAGAAATCGAGGAATCCCGTGGT
>NZ_JBHJQP010000289.1:0-5251 GCF_042262625.1 Streptomyces sp. NPDC056347
GTATGTCGCGGTGGGACATTTTTAAGTGTACGGTGCATGTATGAATCCGGAACGGAAGAGCCCGGAGCGGCGGAGCCGCAAGGCCCGCAGGACCCGGGAAGCGCTGGCGCAGGCCGCCTTCGAGCTGGTGCTCGACCACGGCCTGAGGCGCGTGACGGTCGAGGAGATCGCGGAACGCGCGGATGTCGACCGGCGTACCTTCAGCCGGTACTTCACGGGCAAGGAGGCCGCGGTCCTGGACTCGTTCCGGGGCGACGGCGACCGGATCAACGAAGCCCTGCGGGCCCGCCCGGCCGGTGAGCCCCCGCTCACCGCGTACCGCCGGGCCGTGGAGGACTGGCTGGAGGACCCCGGCACACCGGCCTGGCACCGGCGCGAGCGGGTCTTCGAGCTGGTCGTCCTCGCCGAGCGGGAGCCGACCCTCTACGCGGCGTTCCACCACATCCGGGTGGACGCGCAGGAGGATTCGGTCGCCATCGTCGCGGACCGGCTCGGCGTCGATCCGCGGTACGACCTCCGCCCCGCCGTCGCGGTCGCCGCGGGCGCCGGGGCACTTCTCGCGGCCCGGGCGGCCTGGGCCCGCGCCGGCCGGCCGGACGACCTGCCGCGACTGATCGGGCAGGCCTTCGACGCCCTGGCCGGAGAGCTGTTCGCACAGCCTCCCGGCGGGCGGGCGCCGTACAGCACCACGGAAGAAAGCAGAGACACATGAGCACCACCCCCACCACGCAGGAGTTCACCGGCCGAACGGCCCTCGTCACCGGCGGCGCCTCGGGCATCGGTCTGGCCCTGGCCCGCCGGATGGCCGCGGGCGGCGCGGCCGTCGTCGTCGCCGACTACGACGAGGCGGGCGCCCGCGAGGCCGCCGCCGAACTGGAGAACGCCGGAGCCAGGGCCGCGGCCGTCGCCCTGGACGTGACCGACCCGGCCTCCGTCGAGGCGGGCGTACGCTTCGCCGTCGACACCTTCGGCGCCCTGCACCTCGCCGTCAACAACGCGGGCATCGCGGGCCCCTCCAGCCCCACCGGCGCGTATGCGATCGAGGACTGGAACCGGGTCGTCGCCACCAACCTCAGCGGCGTCTTCCACTCGATGCGCTACGAAATCCCCGCCATCGTCGCGGCGGGCGGCGGCGCGATCGTCAACATGTCGTCGATCCTCGGCACCAACGGCTTCGCCGGCTCGCCCGCGTACGTCGCCGCCAAGCACGGTGTGGTCGGCCTGACCAAGACGGCGGCTCTCGAATACGCGGCCCAGAACGTCCGGATCAACGCGGTGGGCCCCGGCTTCATCGATACCCCGCTGCTCCGCGACACCGACGCCGCGGCCCGCGAGCACCTGATATCGCTGCACCCGGCCGGACGCCTCGGCACGGCCGAGGAGGTAGCCGAACTGGCCGCCTTCCTGCTCTCCGACCGGGCTTCCTTCATCCACGGCAGCTATCACCTGGTGGACGGCGGCTACTCCGCCCCCTGAGCGGCGCACGGCGGAACGGGGGCAACGGGGGCAGGGCTCGTGGGAACCAGGAACGTGAGGAGAACGCCATGAAGGCCGTCCAGTACCGCACCGTGGGCGCGGCGCCCGAGGTCGTCACCGTGCCCGACCCGGAGCCGGGTCCGGGCCAGGTGCTGCTGAAGGTCACCGCCGCGGGCGTCTGCCATTCCGACATCGCCGTGATGAGCCGGCCCGCGGAGCAGCTCCCGTTCCCGCTGCCGCTCACCCTCGGCCACGAGGGCGTGGGCACCGTCGCCGCCCTCGGCGACGGGGTGGGCGGACTCGCGGTGGGCGACGCCGTCGCCGTGTACGGCCCCTGGGGCTGCGGCACCTGCGTCAAGTGCGCCGAGGGCAGGGAGAACTACTGCCTGCGGGCCAAGGAGCTCGGCATCGCCCCGCCCGGACTGGGCGCGCCCGGCGCCATGGCGGAATACATGATCGTCGACGACCCGCGCCATCTGGTGCCGCTGGGCGGACTCGACCCGGTGCAGGCGGTGCCGCTCACGGACGCGGGCCTGACCCCGTACCACGCGATCAAGCGCTCGCTGCCCAAGCTGGTCCCGGGCGCCACCGCCGTGGTCATCGGCACCGGCGGACTGGGCCACGTGGCGATCCAGCTGCTGCGCGCCATGACGGCCGTACGGGTCATCGCCCTCGACGTCTCCGAGGACAAGCTGGCACTCGCCCGCACGGTCGGCGCCCACGAGACGGTCCTGTCCGACCGGGACGCGGCGGCGAGGATCCGCGGACTCACCGGCGGGATCGGCGCCCAGGTCGTCCTGGACTTCGTCGGGGCGCCGCCCACCGTCACCACCGCCGGGGCCGCGGCCGCGATCGACTCCGATGTCACGATCGTCGGACTCGGCGGCGGCGCACTGCCGGTCGGCTTCGGCTCGCTGCCGTACAACACCACGGTGACCTCCCCCTACTGGGGCTCGCGCGCCGAGCTCGCCGAAGTGCTCGACCTCGCCCGCGCCGGATCGGTCGAGGTCCATGTGGAGACGTACACCCTGGACGAGGCGCCGCTGGCGTACGAGCGACTGCACCACGGCAGGATCAACGGCCGCGCGGTCATCCTCCCCAACGGCTGACCGGGCCCACCGGGGGCCCGCCCGGGCGGGCCCCCGGGCTCACCGCGCGGCGACCAGGGGGCGCAGCGCGGTGTCACGCAGCCGGAGCACCGCCGGGGCGCAGCGCCGTGCCGCCGCCGTCAGCGGCCAGGCCACGAGCACCCCGGTCACCACCGCGGCCAGCACATCGTGCGGGTAGTGCACACCGATCCATACCCGGGACGCCGCCATCAGCGCGGCGGCCGTCACCGCGACCGCTCCGAGCCGGCGGTCGGCCAGCCAGATCGCCGTCGCCGCGGCCACGGCGATGGCCGTGTGGTTGCTGGGGAAGGACCAGTCGTTCAGCGCCGGGCAGGCCTCCACCGTCACGACATGGAGGGTCCGGCAGGGGCGCTGCTCGTGGAAGGCCGACTTCACCACTTCGTTGGCGAGGAAGGCGGCCACCACGACCAGCGGGGCGCTCAGCGCCATGGCGGTACGCGCGGGGTCGCCGGAGCGCGAGCGCCACCACGACACGAGCATCAGCAGGGCGAACAGCACGAGTCCGTACTCCGACCAGAGACGGACGGCGGTGTCCAGAGCGGCGGGGGAGCGCTGCGCCAGCTCCGTGACCCAGGTGTACAGGCCACCGTCGACCGAGACGGCGGTGGAGGCGAGCCGCATCAACTGTTCTCTCCTTCTGCGGTACGCCGACTGCGGGAACGGAGCAGTTCGGCGGCGAGCGGGACGAGGGAGACCACGACCACGAGCGCGACGATCGGCAGCAGATAGCGGTCGACGTTCGGCACCGAGGACCCCAGGGCGTAGCCCGCCAGGACCAGCCCGACCGTCCAGACCACCCCGCCCACCACCTGCCAGAGCGTGAACACCCGGAGCGGCACGTTGAGCGCCCCGGCCAGGGGGTTGAGCACCGTGCGCACCACGGGGACGAAGCGGGCCAGCACGATCGCCCGCGCATGCCCGTATCTGCCCAGCAGCTCCTCGGCGCGGGCGGCACCCTCGTGCAGCCGCCGGGCGCGGCTGCGGGCGAGCAGGGCCCGGCCGCCCCGTCTGCCGATCCAGTACCCCGCCTGGGCGCCGAGCAGGGCACCGGCCACGGCGGCGGCCAGGACCTGCGGCAACGACAGGTGCACCGGGCCGTGGGTGCCGGAGGCGCACAGCAGCCCCGCCGTGAACAGCAGGGAGTCGCCGGGCAGGAAGAAGCCGACGAGCAGTCCCGTCTCGGCGAAGAGCACGACGGCGATGCCGAGCGCGCCGAACGCCCCGAGCAGCGATCCCGCGTCCAGCGGGTTCACCGCCAGCGGCAGGGACGCCAGTGAGAATACGGACACGGTGGTGGGTCTCCCATAATGGTGAGCGGGCGGCCCGACGGAACGCCCGGACTGACTACAGTGATGTAGACGGTCTACATCACTGTAGACGCCCGATGGGGGAGGAGAGTTCCCATGTCCCAGGTGAAGGGGATATCGAGCGGCGAACCCGGCCCCCGCCCGCAGGGCGAACCGCCCGCCCGGTCGGCCCAGGACACCCCCCGGCAGGTCCCCGCGCCCCCTTCCGCCGCGGCGGAACGGAGGCCCGCCGGAGAGCTGGAGTCCGCCATCCTGGCGGCGCTGTGGGCCGCCGGGACCCCGCTCACCCCCGGGCAGGTCCAGAGCGCGATCGGCCCCTCCCTCGCCCGCACCACCGTCACCACGATCCTGTCGCGCCTGTACGAGAAGGGCACGGTCGCCCGCAGCCGGGCCGGTCGCGGATTCGCCTACACGCCCACCGAGGACGAGCCCGGACTGACGGCCCGCCGTATGCACAGCGAACTGCGCAAGCAGGAGGACCGCGGCACCGTCCTGGCCAGGTTCGTCTCGCAGCTGACCGACGAGGACGAACGGCTGCTGCGGGAGCTGCTCGACGGGGAGGCCCCGTGATCTACGCCGTCTGGGTTCCGCTGCTGATGCCGTTCCTCGCGGTGCCCGCCGCCCGCCGTCTGGCCGACGCGCTGGCCCCCGTGCGCGCCGTGCTGCTGCTCACCGCGACCGGAGTCGGTCTCGCCCTGTCCGGCCTCCTCGCCCTGGTTCTGCTCGTGGTGCCCGGAGCGACCCGTTTCTCCGTCGTCTCCGCCCTCGGCGAGCTGGTCCGCCCGCTCTCCGGGGCCGCCCCGGCCGTCGCCGTGCCCTTGGCGGCCGCCGCACTGGCCCTGCTGCTCGGCTGCGCCGCCGCCGTGGTCCGCGCCGCCCGCCGCCACTGGGCGGAGCTGGGTACGGCCCCGCCGTCCAACGCCCCCGCGGACGGCGAGCTGACCGTGCTGCGCGACAGCCGCCCGGACGCCTACGCGCTCCCGGGCCGCCCCGGAACCCCCGGCCGGATCGTCGTCACGACCGGAATGCTGCGCGCCCTCGACCCCGCCGAGCGCGAGGCACTGCTGGCCCACGAACGCGCCCATCTCGCGGGCCGCCACCACCTCTTCACCGCCGTCGCCGAGGCCGCCGCACTCTGTCACCCCGCACTGCGCTCGCTGCGCGCCCCCATGCGGTACGCCCTGGAGCGCTGGGCCGACGAGGCGGCCGCCTCGGCCGTCGGTGACCGGCGGCTCGCCGCCCGCGCCATCGGCCGTGCCGCGCTCGCCGTCCGCGCCGCCGGGGACGCCCCGCGGCCCCGCCCGCGGGCCGCGCTGGCGGCCGCGGCCGGTCCCGTAC
>NZ_JBHJQP010000290.1:0-5100 GCF_042262625.1 Streptomyces sp. NPDC056347
GGCCCTGCCACGGCCGGTGCGGCGGACTTCACCACCGTACGGGCAGCTCCCGCACGCCTCGAAGGAGCATGCCCGGGACCCAGGTGAGGGTGGCCGGGTCCGCGTCGGCGGCGAGGGCGGGGCAGCGTTCCAGCAGGGTGCGGATCGCCGTGCGGCCTTCGAGGCGGCCGAGGGGGGCGCCGAGGCAGTGGTGCAGGCCGTGGCCGAAGGCGATGTGGCCGCTGGTCTCGCGGCGGATGTCGAAGCTGTCGGGGGCGTCGAAGCGGGCGGCGTCGCGGTCGGCGGCCGCCAGGACGATGCGGACCGTGGATCCGGCGGGGACGAGGGTGCCGGCCAGGGTGATGTCCTGCAGGGCCAGGCGTTCCTGGGCGGATTCCACGGGGCCGTCGTAGCGCAGGATCTCTTCGATCGCGTTGTCGATGAGGGTCGGGTCCTCCTGGAGGACGGCGAGCTGGTCGGGGTGGGCGAGCAGGGCGCGGGTGCCGTTGCCGATGAGGTTGACGGTGGTCTCGTGGCCGGCGATGAGCAACAGGCTGCACATGCCGATGAGTTCGTCGGGCGAGAGCCGGTCGCCGTCCCCGTCGACCGTGTGGATCAGTGCGCTGAGCAGGTCGTCGCCGGGGGCGGCGCGCTTGGCGTCGATGAGGCGGGGCAGGTAGGCGGCTTGTTCGGTGTACGCGCCGGCTTCGGCTTCCGGGCTGGTGGGGGCCAGGATCTCGTTGGACCAGCGGTGGAAGGACGTCCGGTCGAGTTCGGGTACGCCGAGGAGTTCGCAGATGACGGTCATGGCGAGCGGCAGGGCGAGCTCGGCCACGAGGTCGGCCCTCCGCCTGCCGCCGGCCGTCATGTCGTCGAGGAGGCTGTCGGTGATCTCCTGTACGCGGGGGGCGAGGCCGTCGATGCGGCGGCTGGTGAACTCCCGTGTCACCAGCCGCCGCAGACGGGTGTGGTCGGGCGGGTCGGAGAGCGCCATGTGGGCGAGGCTCGGGTCGTCCGGAGCGGCGTTGACGATCTGGCTCATGTCGCCCGAGTTGCGCCAGTCGCGGCTGAGCCGCGGGTCCGTGAGGGCCGCGCGGCAGGCCTCGTGTCCGACCACGAGGTAGACCTCCGGGCCGTCCGGAGGCCGCACGTGGTGGACCGGGCCCTGTGCGCGCAGCTTCTCGTACACCGGGTAGGGGTCACGGGTGAAGTTTGCGCTGAGCCGCAGGAGGTCGATGGTCCGTCCGGCGCGTCTGGCACACATGGGTTCGCGTCTGCTCTCTGTGGTCGGTCTCTCGTGCGGGCCGGGCGGCGGTCAGGTGAGCGGCGTGGTCCCGGGGGCGCCGGCCAGGATTCCCTGGCGCATGGCGGCCGCCGCTCCGCTGGCGTCGTAGCCGGGCGGGCAGCCCTCGATGACGATCAGTTCGCCGTCCACGTGGCGGCGGCGCAGGGGCATGATCTTCTGGTATTCGGGCGAGTTGTACCAGCCGTGGGCATGCGCCGTGTCGGGGAAGCCGAGGATGACGGCGTAGCCCACCCAGACGCCTTCGAGGGTCTCGACCTCTTTGCCGTGGGAGAGGATGTGCCCTCCGAAGGGGGTCATCGTCGCCAGCAGCCGGTCCATGTAGTCGGCCAGGTCTTCCTGGGGCTGTCCGGGGAAGGCCATGCGGGCGACGACGTAGGCGTCGATGTCGCCGCCCACGGATCCGGGCAGGGCCTCGGGCGGCCGGGTGCTCGTCCGTGCGGCCGGCGCGTTGTCCTGTGTGGTCATGAGCTGGTTTCTCCTACCGCTCGGTCGGTGCCGGTCGGGTCACGGCGAGGTGGGGGTGCGGCAGCGCCCGGCGTCCCGCGCCGGGCACCGGAAGGGTGGTGCGGTTACCAGGTCACCGGGAGGTGTTCGACGCCGTAGACGAGGCTCTGGTGGCGGAACGGCAGGTCCTCGGGGCTGCCGACCAGGCTCAGGTCGGGGAAGCGGGCGATGAGCGAGGTGATGGCTATCTCGACCTCGCGGCGGGCGAGGGGGGCGCCGGGGCACAGGTGGGTGCCGAATCCGAAGGAGACGTGCCGGTTCTCGCCGCGGTCGAGGGAGAAGTCGGCGGGGTCGGGGAAGACCCGCTCGTCGTGGTTGGCGGAGGGGAGGACGAGGACCACCAGTTCACCCACGGACATCTGCACGCCGGCGAATTCCATGTCCTGGTCGACGACGCGCAGGATGTTGTCCTGGGAGACGGACCAGAAGCGCAGCGACTCCTCGACGAACGCGGTGATGCGCTGCGGGTCCTCGATCAGCTGCTTGCGGATGTCGGGCCTGGTCATGAGGGTGAGAGCGCTGAGCGTGATCTGGCTGGTGGTGGTCTCGTATCCCGCGACGAGCAGGAAGCGGATCATGGAGAGGAGGTCGTCCTTGGTGATCTCCCCGGTCCGCATCCGGTCGACGATGAGGCGGCTGGTCAGGTCGTCCTGCGGCTCGCGCTCCTTCTTCTCGATGAGCAGTTCCAGGTAGTCGTTCATCTCCCGGTAGGCGGCCCACGACTCCTCGGGCTTGTCCAGGGTGAGGATCTTGCGGCTCTGCACGGCGAAGGTCCGGTAGTCCTCCTGCGGTACGCCGAGCAGCATGGCGATCACCTGGGTGGGCACCGGCAGGCAGAACTCGGAGTAGAGGTCGGCCGGGCGCGGGAGCCCTCCGAGTCGGTCGAGCAGTCCGTCGACGAGGTTCTGGATGCGGGGGCGCCAGTCCTTGATGCGGCGGGCGGTGAACTCCGTCATCACCATGTGGCGGAGCCTGCCGTGTTCCGGATCGTCCATCCGCCAGAAGGTGTTGAGGTTGCGGTCGTCGGGCAGCTGCGTGCGGGCGTGCCCCATCTTGTCGTCGTCGGAGCTGAACCGGGGGTCGTTCAGGGCGGTCCGGACGTCGTCGTAGCTGGTGAGCAGCCAGGCCCAGCCGCCGTCGGGGAGGTTCGCCCTGGAGGGCGGGTTCTTCCGGAGCCCGGAGTACTCGGCGGGCGGGGCCATCGGGCACTGACGGGGCATTGGCCAGGCGAGGTTCGCCATGATCACACGTCCTTGGATGCGTAGCCGGTCCTGAGCGGCCGACCGTACGTATCCGTTATGACGCCCGGCTGACCTCTGGCTGACATGGGCCGGGGTGGTCACGGGGGGTGTGCCGGGTGTCCGGGCCCCGCCTCCCGCGTTCCTGCGGCGGACAGGGGCCGCAGGGGGCGCAAGAGGGCGGACAGTGGGACGCGAGCAGCTCTCGAGCGGGCCTTGAGCGGCCTCTGTCACAGTGATGTCCGGTGGTGTCCGGAGCCTCGCGCGACCGGTCGGCGCCCTGACGTAAATCGTGAGCCGGCAAGGAGTGCGCGTGAGTGACGGCGAGAACGTCGTCCAGGCGTCCGCTGCTTCCTCGACAGGGTGCCTGCCAGCGCCTGGGCCCGACCCATGGCACGGGTGGCAGCACCGGGCGGATTCCCGCGATCGGGGGTCTGCCGCTTGTTGTCCGTGCGCAACGACACAGCACAACAGCCGACATTCCCCACAAGGAGCATCACGATGACTACGGACGCCAGGTCCGACGCCCGGATCGAAGCGGAGGTGACGTTACCGGCCGGTGGGAGAAGTCCCGGCTGGGGTGCGCTGGCCATCGTGATGGTGGGCACCTTCATCACCGTCCTCGACTACTTCATCACCAACGTCGCCGTGCCCACCATCCAGGTCGATCTGCGGGCCAATCACGCCCAGTCGCAGCTGGTCATCATCGGCTACGGGGTGGCCTTCACCTCGGCCATGATCACCGGTGGCCGGCTCGGTGACCTCTACGGCAGACGGCGCATGTTCTCGCTGGGCATGCTGGGCTTCACCATCGCCTCCGGGCTGTGCGCGGTGGCGCAGAGCCCGGAGGCGCTGATCGCCTTCCGGGTACTGCAGGGCGCCGCCGCCGCGCTGATGGTTCCGCAGGTCCTCGGCATCATCGGGGTCGTCTACACCGGGGCCGCCAGGGCCCGCGCCTTCGTCGTGTACGGCCTGGTGATCGGTCTCGCCGGGGTCTTCGGCCAGGTCATCGGCGGTGTCCTGATCTCGGTGGACGTGGCCGGGCTGGACTGGCGGACCATCTTCCTGATCAACCTGCCGGTCGGTGTCGTGGCGCTCGCCCTGACTCCGCGGCTGATCCCCGAGTCCCGTGGCGAGGAGGGCGGCCGGCTCGACCTGGTCGGCGCGCTCCTCTCGACGGCGGCACTGGTGGCCATCGTGTACTCGCTCGTGCAGGGCCAGGAGGAGGGCTGGCCGCTGTGGAGCTGGTTGCTGCTCGCGGCCTCGGTGCCGCTGGGTGCCCTGTTCGTCGCCCAGCAGAGGAGCCGTACCCGGCGGGATCTCAGCCCGCTGATCAACATGGGGCTGTTCCGCAGCCGTTCGTTCTCGGTCGGGCTCGTCGGCATGCTGACGTACTTCCTGGCCATGGGCTCGTTCTTCTTCCTGCTCGCGCTCTATCTGCAGCAGGGCAGGGGCCTGTCGCCCGCGGAGGCCGGTCTCGTCTTCCTCACGCTCGGTGCCGGGTACTTCGGTTCGTCGCTGCTGTCCACGAAACTGGCCGCGCGGCTGGGCCCCGGCCTGTACGCGGCGGGCCCGCTGACGCTGGCCGTCGGTTACGTGCTGTCGGGGCTGACCGCGTCCTGGATCGGCACCGACGGCCACATCCTCTGGATCGTCCCGCCGCTGATCATCGCCGGCATCGGGATGGGCATGACCACGGGCCCGCTGACCGGTGCGGTCCTCGCGGGCGCCGACCCGCAGTACGCCGCCGCGGCCTCCGGTGTCACCAACACCGTGCAGGAGGGTGCGGTCGCCATCGGTGTGGCCCTCGTGGGTGCCGTCTTCTTCCCGGCGCTCGATGCCGGGGCGCCGGCCGACTATCCGCACGCCTTCGACATGGGGCTGATCCCCCTGGTGGCGTTCTGTCTCGCCGCCAGCGTGATCGTGCGGTTCATGCAGCCGCGGGCGAAGCAGTGAGGACGTACCGCCGCGGCTGAGCCGTGCGGCGTGCGAGGGCCGGACCGGCACACCTGCCGGTGCGGCCCTCGGAGCTTTTCCGGACCCGGGCCGGGCGCCGCCGCGTCCGGCCCGGGT
>NZ_JBHJQP010000291.1:0-4956 GCF_042262625.1 Streptomyces sp. NPDC056347
GGGGCGAACTGCCCCGGCCCGCCCGGTCCGTTCAGCCCAGCAACTGCTCCGGCACGAACCCGGCCCCCGCGAGCCGCTGCCACAGCTCGTCCGGGACGGGGAACCGGGCGGCCGCCGCGTTCGCCGTGACCTCGGCCGCCGAACGGCAGCCGAGCACCACCGAACCGACGGCGCCGTGCAGCAGCGGGAACTGGATCGCGGCCGCGGTCAGCGGCACCCCGTACTCCTCGCACAGCTTCCGGCACTGCCTGGCCCGCTCCAGCGCCCGGGCGGGGACCGGACGGTAGTTGAACATGGCGTCGGGGGACGGGTCGGCCAGCAGGCCCGTGTTGAAGACCCCGCCGACGACCACCGCCGTGCCCGTCCGGGCGCACAGCGGCAGCAGCGTGCCGAGCGCCTCGTGGTCGAGGAGCGAGAAACGGCCCGCGATCAGCACGACGTCCACATCGAACTCCGCCACGTACGAGGCGAGCGGACCGCTGTGGTTCATCCCGAAACCGATCGCCCGGATCAGCCCCTCGTCGCGCAGTCTGCGCACCGCGGGGTAGGCCGTGCGACGGATCTCGTCCGGGTAGTTGTCCGGATCGTGCAGGTACAGGATGTCGACGCTGTCACGCCCCAGCCTGGTCAGGCTCGACTCCAGGGACTCGCGGATGCCGCGCTCCGTCCAGTCGGTGATCACCTCGCCGGGGGAACCGTCCGGCCGGGGGCGCAGCAGCCAGCCCGTCTTGGTGGAGATCACCGGGTCGGTGACCCCGGACGGGCCGAGCAGGCGGCCCAGGCGCTCCTCGGCCAGCCCGTGCCCGTAGCGCGGCGCGGTGTCGAAGTAGCTGATCCCGGCCTCGGCCGCGGCCCTCAGGGTCGCGGCGGCGTCCGCGTCGCCGACCTCCTCGAACAGACCGCCCAGCGGGGCGGTGCCGATGCCGAGGCGGGGCAGGTCGAAGGGGAGCCGGCCGGTGGCGGCGGTGTCGGTCATGCGGTCTCCCACGGGGAAGCACAGGCCGCACGGCCCGCGCGCAGCGTCATGGTCAGGGTCAGCCGGACACACGTGTTCCCGGCGAGCTCGACCCGGCAGAACGGTCCGTCGACCGGCTGCTCGGGCCCGTCGTCCACGCGGACCGTGGCGACATGGTGCTCGGCGAACGAGCCCGCCTGCACCAGCAGGGTGCGGGCCTCACCGCCGAGGTTGACCAGCTCCACCACCGTGTGGTCCGGACGGATGTCCGGGACCAGCGCGGCGACGTCCTGCGGCAGCCCGGGCCGGCGGGTGTCCGCGTCGAAGTAGCGCACGTGCAGATGGGTCAGCCCGCCGTTGTACAGCACCTGCGGCGAGCCGGTGGTCAGCTGGAGCAGTGCCTCGGTCACCACGGGGTTGAGGTGCTGCCAGTGGTGGATGTCCAGGGCGTCCGGGCCGACCGCGGGATCGACCGTGTCGCCCTCGATGGCCGCCACCCGCTCGGCACAGCTCGCCAGCGCGCTGCGCAGCATCCGCTCGGGGAAGCCGGGGTTTCGGCCGTGCAGGAACTCGTACCACGGTTCCTCATGGCCGGCCTCGTCCTTGATGCGCTGGGTGTGCACGGCCTTCCAGTCCCAGTTCGAGCCCGCGCGCAGCTGCTCGATCCGCTCCCGGTCGGACTCCTCGCGACTGAAGTGCCAGAGCGAGAGCGGAAGCTGACCGGGCATCACGGTGAAGTCGAACCAGCCGGAGTCGTTGTGCCGCTGGGGCACCATCAGGGTGCGCCCGGCCGTCATCGACCGCAGATGCGGCTCCCAGCGCTCGCCGAGCGTCCCCATCTCGTCGGCCCCGCGCTGCTCGGCGTGGCGCAGTACCGCGTCGAGCGGGTTGCGGGCCAGATCCAGAAAGCCCCGGTCCCCGGTGAGCAGGGTCGCGTTGGCCGCGCCGACCACGGTGGAGCTGCCCACCGGGGACAGGCCGTGCGGCCAGGACCAGCCGTAGTGGCCGCCGTACCAGCGGCCCTCCAGGTACTGGCCCACCACACCGTCCAGGCCGACGTTGTCGGGCACCACCTCGCGGCCCGTGAGCCGCTCCTGCCAGGCGGAGACGTACTCGGCCACCCAGTCGGCGTACCGCTGCTCCCCGCTGAGCAGGAAGGCGTTGGTGGCCAGCCCGGTGGCGCCCAGGTTGGCGATGGTGTCCCCGCGCCCCATCCGGTCCCACATCGCGCGGCCGTAGGAGCGTGCCAGCTCGGGTGATGCGGCCAGCTGCCCGAAGGACGTGACGCCCTCGAACCCGTCCAGCGGCAGACCGTACGGGTGCAGCGCCAGGCTCCACGGGAAGTACGGCTCCTCGTCGCTGAAGCCGTACCGCGGCCCGGCGGCGCCGTTGTGCGGGGCGCGCAGCAGCCGGTGCCCGGAGTCGTAGTTGGGGCCGCCCGGAAGATAGAAGTCGGCGAATCGCAGGGCGAGTTCGCGCAGCTCCGGGTCGCCCGGGTCGGCCAGGCACAGCCCGTAGAACAGCAGTAGCCCCTCGCCCTGGTGGAACCAGTCGTAGCCGCGCTCCAGGCCGTCCACGAGCATGCCCATCTCGGTGAGCTGCGCGGTGACCCCCTGCCAGTGCCGCCGGGAGGCCGTCAGCAACTCCGGGCTGCCGCCCAGCAGATAGAGCGTCGGCCAGTTGAAGAACGGCTCGTAGAAGTCGTCCACGCCGTCCCGGCCGTCCAGCCCCTGCCCGAGGGTGTCCCGGAAGACCAGCCGGCCGTCACCCTCGGTGTAGCGGTCGGCGAACAACCGCCACGCCTTGTCCTGGGCGGCGAACAGCTCCCGCTCCAGCCGCGCCCATACGGGCACGTCGGTGACCCGCCGGGTCGCCTTCAGTAGAGGTCCGTGCGGCTCGCCCGTCGTGTGCGTGCCGCCGGTCCGCTCAGGCCTGAGCATCGAGTACACCCGCTCCCTGGTCACATTCGGATTTAACAATCGCCCATCGATAGCCGATGGTTAGACTCACTGGCAGGGAGCCGACGTGTCAATACTCCGGAGCGGCCCCGCCGGTCTCGACGAGGAGGCACACCGTGATCGACTGCCATGTCCACCTGTGGGATCCGGCCGAGGGTTTTCCCTGGATCGGAACCGGTGGCGAACACCACCGGGTCTTCGGCGAGGACGACCTGGAACGCTCGGGTGCCGGTCTCGGCCTGGCCGGGGCCGTACTGGTGGAGGCCTCGCGCGGCGACGCGGGAGAGACCCGCGCCCTGCGCGAACTGCGGCTGCGCCGCCCCGACCTGGTGGCCGGATACGTGGCCAATCTGCACGTCCACGGACCGGCAGGGGCCGAGGCGCTGCGCACCCTCCTCCGGCAGTCGGACCCCGCCCGCCCCAACGGGATGCGGCTCGGCGGTGCCGAATGGAATGCGACCCCCGAAGCGGCCCGCGCGCTGGTCGGAGTGCTGGCGGAGACCGGCACGGTGCTCGAACTCAACCTGCACCGAGGGGCATTGGTGGCCGCCTCCGATGCGGCGGACCGGTACCCCGGTCTGACCGTCGTCGTCGACCACCTGGGCAACGCCCCGGATCCGCGCACCCCGGAGGCGGGGGAGTGGTACCGCGACGTCGAGCGCGCCGCCGCGAGCCCCGGCGTGGTGGTGAAGATCTCCGGGCTGCTCACCCAGCAGCACGGCGTCCCGGCGGAGCGCGTGGCGCACATGGTGCGGCACGTCGTGGACACGCTCGGCCCGGACCGCTGCCTCGTCGGCTCCGACTGGCCGATCTGCCTGCCCCGCGGCAGCCGGGCCGCGTCGCTGGCGGCGTCCGATCCCGGACTGGCCCACCTGACCCGGGACCAGCGCCGGCGCGTACTGCACGCCACGGCGGTCCGGGTCTACGGACTCGCCGGGTGACCGGGGGCGTGGTTGACAGTGCTCGAACGCCCCTGCTTCGATTCTCTCGATGATCGATAGGCGATGAAAGCTGTCCGACCCGCCCGTCGGGAGTCGGTCCCGAGTTCCGTGAACGGCCACGACCGGCCGGGCGGCCGTGGACCCCGGTGTGATTCCATCGAGAGAAGACGGGTGCGTACTATGTCACAACTGGCGTGCCCCTGTGCTGGATTGGGAATTCATGGCATCTAATGCGTCGGGTGGGTTCGTCTCCACACTGGCCACCAACAAGGACCGGTTCCGCAAGACCCTGATCTCGGACCAGGTGTACGAGCTGCTCCGCCAGGCCGTGGTCGGGGGTGATCTCGCGCCGAACGACCGCGTGGTGGAATCGGAGATCGCGCGGCGGCTCGGGGTGAGCCAGGCCCCGGTGCGCGAGGCGGTCAAGCGCCTCGCCCGTGAGGGTCTGCTGACACATGTCCCGCGCCGGGGCCATTTCGTCGTCGAGATCTCCTCGCAGGACGCGGAGTACGCCCGCCAGGTGCGCGAGCCCCTGGAGGGCCTCGCCGCGCGGCTCGCCACCGAGCACATCACCGAGGACCAGCTCACCGTGCTGGACGCCCTGGTCGAGCGGATGCACGAGGCGGTGGCCGTGAACGACGTCAGCGGCTTCCGGGACGCCGACATAGAGTTCCACACCCTGGTCAGCCAGTACGCCGGCAACCCCTTCCTGGCCCGGATGTGGGAGGTCATCGAACCGAGTCTGCGGACTCTGCGGGCCATCTCCGATCCGCTCTTCGACGGCGACTGGTGCGCGATGGCCGACGAACACGGCCGTCTCGTCGGCCTGCTGCGGGCCAAGGACCCGGGCAGGGCGGCCGAGGCCTTCGCCGACCACGCGGCGGGCCGTGGACCGGTGCCGGACGCACGGGAGACCAAGGAGCCCCGCAAGCGGACCGCGACGAAGACCACGGCCAAGAAGGCGACAGCCCAGAAGACCGCGGCCAAGAAAACTGCGGCGAAGAAAACTGCGGCGAAGAAGACGGCGGCTCGCAGGACCGTGGCCGGAGCGTAGGGCCACGGTGCCGGACACGGCGCCGAGGGCGGACCGGCCGTCGGACCG
>NZ_JBHJQP010000292.1:0-4900 GCF_042262625.1 Streptomyces sp. NPDC056347
CCCCGGGAGCCTCCCGCCATGTCCGGCACCCGGCTGCGCCTGCTTGCGTCCCGGTGTCCGTTCGCGTTTCTGGACCCGGCTACGTCTGCTTGCGCCCCGGTGCCCGTTCGCGTCTCTGGACCTGGTTACGCCCGCTTGCGTCCCGGCGCCGCCCCCGCGCTGTCGCCTTCCTCGCCGTCGCCGCCCTCCGCGGCCCGCTGCTCCGCCACCGCGAGGACCGGGAAGCTGCCGGTGTTCGTCGGGGCGTGCTCCGGCAGCCACAGCACCGCGATCGCCCCGCCGTCACCCTGCGCCGCCCCCTCCGGCCCCGCGTTGCGGAAGGTCAGCCGGGCCCCGAGGACCCGCGCCTGACCCGCGGCGATGGTCAGCCCGAGGCCGTGCCCGTGCCCCGACCGGTCACTGCTGCCGGTACGGAACCGGCTCGGCCCCTCGCGCAGCAGAGCCGCCGGGAACCCGGGACCGTGGTCGCGGATGCGGACCACCCGGCCCTCGACGGTGACCTCCACCGGGGTGGAGCCGTGCTTGGCGGCGTTGCCCAGCAGGTTCCCGAGGATCCGCTCCAGCCGCCGCGGATCGGTGCTGACGTACGACTCGTGCACCACCCGCACCGTCACGTCCGGGTCCAGTAGCCCGATCCGCCGGCTGACGAACTCGCCCAGCGCCAGCTCCTGGAGCTCGGCCCGCTCCGACGCGCTGTCCAGCCGGGCCACCTCCAGCACGTCCTCGACGAGCGTCCGCATCGCCTGAGCCCGGTCCCGTACCAGCTCGGTCGGGCGGCCCGGGGGCAGCAGCTCGGCCGCGGTGAGCAGCCCGGTCACCGGCGTACGCAGCTCGTGCGCGATGTCCGCGGTCACCCGGCGCTCCGCCTCGATCCGCGCGTTCAGCGCGTCCGTCAGCGCGTCCACCGCACCGGCCAGCTCGTCCGTCTCGTCCTGGACGACCCCGCCGACCGCCTCCCTGACCCGTACATCCGTATTGCCCTGCGCGACCCGGCCCGCCGCGGCCGCCGCCTTGCGCAGCCGGCGCGACAGCTGCCCGCCGATCAGCACGCCCAGCGCACAGCCGCCGAACACCACCGAGACCGAACCGATGATCAGCGCCCGGTCCAGATCGCTCATGATCGTGGAGCTGCGCCCGGCGAACCGGGTGTGCAGCGAGAGCACGTCGCCGTGGCCGACCGGCACCGCCGCCCACACGTCGGGCACCCCCTTGGAGGTCTCCTCGACATGGGTGGCCCGCCGGTTCCTGGAGGTCTCCGCGCGCAGGCTGCGCGGCATCGTCGGGTCGTTGAGCTTGGCGCCGAAGCGGGGGTCGGCCTTCTTCGTCTTCGTCGCCTCGTACAGCAGCTGCGCGTACGTGAGCCGCTCCAGCTGGACCTCGCGGGCGTTCTCCAGCATCGAGACCCGGGCCGCGTTGTGGACGACGAAGCTGAGCGCGACCGCGGTCAGCGCCCCGACCGCGGCGATCGCGATGCTGATCTTCCAGCGGACTCCCGTCCGCAGGGCGAACCGCTTCACGGCCGCAGTTTGTAGCCGAAGCCGCGGACCGTCTCGATCCGGTCCTGGCCGATCTTGGTGCGCAGCCGCTGCACATGGACGTCCACGACCCGGGTGTCACCGCCCCACCCGTAGTCCCAGACCCGCTCCAGGAGCTTGTCGCGGGAGAGCACCGTGCCCGGCGCCGCGGAGAACTCCAGCAGCAGCCGCATCTCGGTCGGCGTCAGCGCCACCCGCTCGCCGCCCCGGTGCACCGCCATGCCCTCGGTGTCGACCTCCAGGTCGCCGAAGACCAGCACCCCGCCCACGTCCTCGGACTCCGGTTCCCCGCCGCCCCCCTGCCCGCCCGAGGCATGACCGAAGCGGCGCAGCACGGCGCGGATACGGGCCACCAGCACCGCCCCGTCGAAGGGCTTGGTGACGTAGTCGTCCGCACCGGCCTCCAGGCCGAGCACCACGTCGATCGAGTCGGCGCGGGCCGACAGCATGATCACGGGCACCGTCGACTCGTCGCGGATGCGGCGGCAGAGGCTGACCCCGTCGAGCCCCGGCACCATCACGTCGAGCAGGGCGATGTCGGGCCGGTTCGCCCGGAAGGCGTCCAGGCCCGAGAGGCCGTCGGGCATGGCGGTCACCGCGAAGCCGTCGCGTTCCAGCGCCAGCTGGGTGGCTTCGCGGATGACGTCGTCGTCCTCGACGAACAGGACGTGGGTCTCGGCCATCGGAATGCTCTCAGTTCCCCGCCGGCTCGGACTCCGGCCCCGGAAGGACGGCTCCGCCGCTGCCGACGGCTCGGTTGAAGTCGTTGTGCACCCGGTCGTGCTCGCTGAACCTGCTGCCCGCCCAGCGGTAGGTGATCACTTCCTCGCCGGAGGGATAGGCGACCGCGTCCTTCTTCTCGTACACCTGGGTCGTCACCACCAGGTCCCCGCGGTCGATGGTCCCGTAGACGGCGGGCTGCTCGATGGCGAACACGTTCCGGTACGAGCCGTTGCCCTCCCGCTGGTACACGTACGTACCGACGCCCACCGAATCGGCGCAGGTCATCACGTTCACCACGACGTCGGCCACCGAACCGCCGGTCAGCGTGCCGTACGAGGTGTCCACCGGGTAGTCGGACCCTGTGCAGGGCTTCAGGTCCGTCCGGACCCGCTCGCTGACCTTGGGGTCGCCCTTGAGCAGCGCCACGGGGTCGACCCGGGCGGCGGGCCGGGCGGAGGAGGACGCCTCGCCGCTCGGCGTGACCTGGGCGACGGGCTGGGTGCCGGCCGGCCCCTCGTCCCGGGTGCCGGTGCCGCCGGTGGAGCAGCCCACGGTGAACAGCCCGAAGGCGGCGAGCCCGACCAGGGTCGTGGCACTCGCCGCCAGGCCGGTCGTACGCCGGCCACGCCGGACGGTGGCCGCGCGGCCACCGCCGGATCTTTCCCCGTCGCGGCCGGCGTCGCGGCCGTCGCCGCGCTCACCTCCGCGCCCGCCGACGTCGCCGCCGGCTGTCAGGCCGCGCAACGCTCCCGCCCCCGTTCGTCCGTATGCCTGCTCACCCGCGCCCGCACCGCGACACGGCCGGCCGGCCGCGGCCGCTCCTCGGCGAGCCGGGCCTCCCTGCTCGCCGCCTCACGGCTCTCCAGCTCCTGGCGCAGCCGTGCCAGCGCACGGTGCAGCGTGCTCTTCACCGTACCGGCCGACATGCCGAGCGCGGCGGCCGTCTCCTCCGTACTCATCTGCTCCCAGTGTCGCAGCACGACGACGCTGCGCTGCTTGGGAGCGAGCACGCCCAGCACGTCCATCAGCAGGGCGCGGTCGGCGCGCTGCTCGGCGCCGTCCTCGACGCTGGCGTCGGGCAGCTGCTCGGTGGGGACCTCGTCCAGCTTGCGGGCCCGCCACCACTCGGTACGGGTGTTGATCATGACGCGGCGGAGGTAGGCGTCGGCCAGGGACTTGTCGGCGATCCCGTCCCAGCGGCCGTACGTGCGGGCCAGGGCGGTCTGGAGCAGGTCCTGCGCGTCGACCGGGTCGGGGACCAGCCGTCGTGCGCTGCGCAGCAGCGCGTCATGCCGAGTGCGTACGTAGTCCTCGAATGCGAGCACCTCGCCCTGCGCCATTTCCAACCGCCTCCGTCCCCGTGGTTCCCCGTAGTGCCGCCGTCAGCGTCCTTCGGTCGGGCTGACGGGGAAAACGCTACGGAGCTGTTGTCACGAGGCTGTGCGGAGCAGCCATACGCCGACGCACGGCTGTCCATCGGTTGTGTAACAGCGAAGGGGAGCCGCGGAGGTGCTCACGGGGGCGGGGACCGGGCGCGGTCAGGTCAGGGGGAGCCGGTACTGCCTGCCGGGCAGCGGTTCGACCAGGCCGTCGGCGACCAGGCCGTCCAGGGCGCGGGCCCGTTGCACGGGCTCGTCCCAGACCACGTCCAGCGCGGACTGCGGAACCGGTGTCACGGCCTCGCGCAGCACGGCCAGCAGCCGCCCGCGGACCTGCCGGTCGGTGCCCGCGTACGTCTGGCCGCGCCGTGGCGGGCCCTGGTGGGCGGGCTTCCCGGCCAGCCGCCAGGCACACTGCTGGGCGATCGGGCAGCGGGTGCAGTCCTCGTTCTTCGCGGTGCAGACCAGGGCGCCGAGCTCCATCGTGGCGGCGGCCCAGCGGGCGGCCCGCTCGTCCTCCTCGGGGAGCAGCGCGCGGGCCAGCCTGCGCTCGGCGGCGGTCGTCGCGTTCGGCGGGTACTGAATGCCGGTCGCGGCCCGTGCGAAGACCCGGCGGACGTTCGTGTCGAGCACCGCGTGCCGCTGCCCGTACGCGAACGAGGCCACCGCCGCCGCGGTGTACTCGCCGATGCCCGGGAGCGCGAGCAGCTGGCCGTGCTCGCTCGGTACGTCGCCGCCGTGGCGTTCCGTTATGGCCTGCGCGGCACCGTGCAGCCGCAGGGCCCGGCGGGGGTAGCCGAGCCGGCCCCAGGCGCGGACCGCCTCACCGGGCGGCTCGGCGGCCAGGTCCGCGGGGCGCGGCCAGCGCTCCAGCCACTGCTCGTACACCGGAAGGACCCGGCTCACGGGGGTCTGCTGGAGCATGAACTCGCTCACCATCACGCCCCAGGCGCCCGCTTCGGGGCGGCGCCAGGGCAGATCACGGGCGTGCTGGTCGAACCATCCGATCACGGGGGAGTGGAGGGCGGTGGGGGTCGTCTGTGTCGCAGTCGTGGCAGTCATCGCCCCTCGATCCTGGCACGGAGGGACGGACAACGGTTCCGCGTACGGCGGTGTCGCCCCGCCGGGGGGCCCTTGGGGTGACAACGCCACCCGTCCGAGACCCGCCGGTCCGGCAACCGGCCCAAGAGCGGCCGGGGCCGGGACGTCCCCGGTCCGTCCGCCCCGGCCGTGCCGATGCCGGGACCCGGCGCCGGCACGGCC